>JBBRQX010000229.1:0-5201 GCA_038225745.1 Pseudanabaenales cyanobacterium
TACTTGGTATTATTTAATAAAGCAGGACATACTGCCGTTACAGCCATTACTTCAAGTGATCGCCTCAGTCCTGAAATGAGCAATGTTTTGGCGGGTTCAAGCGCGATCGCTTCACAGAATTATCTCAAGTTGTTAAGCGTGGCTTTTTTCAAAACATATCTAGTGCAAGAAACTAGTTTTGCTGATTACCTCACATCTGAATATTTTGCAAATATTTCCACGCCTAATGCAAAGGTGAGTCTATTGCGATCGCTGACTATCGAACAAATTGAAAAGGCGATCGCGAATTAGCAGACCCTATTTCTGGATATATTACCCATAGATTAAAAATTAGTCGTAAAATAGACGGCTAGATAGGTATTTAAACTGCAATTTATCCACAAAATCCTTTAGTTAATACTCAAAAAACACAGCATATGGTAGCTACTCCTTCTAAACCCGATGTAAGCCAGTCAAACCAAAAGGTTAACGGGACTGGTCGCCGCGATTCGATTCTCTCGCCACGCTTCTACACTACTGATTTTGAAGCGATGGCAAATATGGATATCTTCGACCTCAAGCCCGATTATGAGGCTATTCTCGAAGAATTTAAGTTTGACTACAACCGTCGTCACTTTGTCCGCAATGCTGATTTCAATCAAGATTGGAATCAGATCGATCCCAAAGTGAGAGAGCATTTCCGCGTTTTTCTTGAAGGATCTTGCACCTCAGAATTTTCGGGCTTTCTGCTTTACAAAGAGATCGCCGTTAAAATCAAAGACAAGAATCCATTGATGGCGGAAATTTTCAGCCTAATGAGCCGTGATGAAGCACGTCACGCTGGCTTCTTAAATAAGGCGATGCCTGATTTCGATCTGCAACTCGATCTTTCAACATTATCAAAAACTAAGAAATATACTTATTTCGCACCGAAGTTTATTTTCTACGCCACTTATTTATCTGAAAAAATTGGCTACTGGCGCTATATCAAGATTCACCACCATTTCCTTGCTCATCCTGAATATCGTTTGTATCCAATCTTCAATTTCTTTGAAAATTGGTGTCAAGACGAGAGCCGCCACGGTGATTTCTGTAGCTTGCTTTTGCGTAGCGATCGCAAAAATATCAATGGTATTAAGGCTAATCTCTGGAGCAAGTTCTTCTTGCTATCGGTATTTGCGACCATGTATCTCAACGATATCTGTATTCGTAATGCGTTCTATGAGTCCATCGGCATGGACACCAGAAAGTATGTCGAGGAAGTTCTACGCGAAACCAATCGCGATGCAGCGAAGGCATTCCCTATCATTCTCGATTTGGAAAATCCTAAGTTCTGGAATTGCCTGAAGAAGTGCGAAGAGAACAATGCCAAGTTGGTACAGATTGATAACTCTAATTCGCCTGAATGGTTGAAAAAGATTCAAAAACTGCCTTGCCTTGTTAATAATGGTGTGCAGTTCTTGACGATGTATTTACAGCCTTCTATTCCTACTCCCAAAAATGTAGTTCTTTAAAACCAAATAAGAAGAAGAGGGAGCGCGATGCGCTCCCTCTTCTTTTTGTTTGGTTTTAGAGATATGTCGCTTTGCGCCTGAGATTAACTAAAAGCTACGCTCTAAAGCTCTCTCCCCACCCCAAGTTTCAACGATCGCATCGTCATATTTATCGGCAGTTTGTAGCACTGAAGATACAGAAGTTTGCAATTCGTCGCGATCGCAAGTTGAGCCAACTAGGGTTGTATGAAAACGAATATCGCCATCGTCATCAATACTAAAAACGCCAAATTGTAACTCAGAATTTTTTTTAAGTAAGAACTTCATCAAATCCTGTGTGACTTCTGCACCTGTAACTACATAAGACCAAGTGGAAATTATGGCTTCAGTAGTTCCCCAAGGTAAAACTTCAACAGTTGCGGTGGCGGAGCCAAGGGGTAGCACAAAGACTGGCAGGTCATAGGGAGGCGAATAAACATTTTCATACAAGTCGTGTAACCAAAGCTGGATCTTTTCGTAACAAGCTTGCTGTACAGGTGTCTCGAATTTCATTTCTTTACCTAGAATTTTTATCTTGTTTCTATTTGTTAAATTACAGCGCCTTACGCTGCTATGAAACCCAGATAATTTTTTAAGAATGCCGCGAAGCGGCACTCTTAAAAAATTATCTGTATGGTGAAAACCTATTGCTTTTGTATATTTAATTTTGGATTTATTTGATTATTTTGTTATAAGAGCGTAATATTTTCAGTGTTCTGCGCTACTTGCTGAAGATATTAGAGCGATCGGGATCAAATTTTAAACCGTCAAAAAAAGTTTCGATACCGCGTGAAGTCGAGATAGGAATATTTGTATCGGGAACACCGATCGCCTTAGCCGCATTTTTCCAAAGATCTTCACGATTTACTGCATCGATTGTCTCTTTAAGTTCAAAATCATTGGGTGAGAGTCCCCATCGGCGATATTCGTTGAGGAACCAAAGATCGTGACTTTTGTATGGATAAGAAACCGAAATTCCATCATTTGACCAATATTTGATCGGAAAATTAATAAAATTAGGACTATCTATTTTCAGAGTTCCCTTTTTTCCATTGGGACTATTTTTAAAAAGTTGGGAAAACATTGCGATTGGTTCAGAAATAATATTGCGACTATTTGTAAAACTTAAGGCTAAAAGTGTGTTTAATTCTTGAGCATTTGCAGGATCATCACACCATATCTGTGCTTCCATAATTGCTTGGATCAGAGCTTGAGTGGCGATCGGATATTTATCTACCCAATCTGCGCGCATTGCTAAAATCGCCCCTGGATGGTTGCGCCAGATCTCGCCTGTGGCGATCGCGGGAGTGGCGAGATTAGCCTCAATTAATTTGAGTGTGCGCCAGCTATCTACGCAAAGTAAGTCGGCTTTTTTATTTTTGACTTGAGAAATAATCTGATCTAATGGAATTTCGCGAATATCAATATTCTGCTTAGGAATAATCTGCATTGATGCTAGCCAATATCTTAACCAGAGGTCATAATTACTACCTGTTTCCGCGATCGCGCAATTAATCGGATTCCCAAATAACTTAGCCACATCTTGCCAAGGCGACAATGTGGCGCGTTTTAGTTGAATACCAAAGGACTTGAGCCGTTTAGAAACAAGGATATATCCGCCATGAGTATGCAGTCGCATCAGCACATACATGGCAGTTTTGCGATTATTAATTAGTCCTTCATTCATCAATTCTGGTAAAGGACTATAAAAATGTCCGCCATCAATACCATCATTATTTGTGCCGAATTCTGTTCCTATTTCAGTGCGATCGCCGATCTGTTTCCATGACTTAAATAGAACTAGTTCCACATCGGTCATGCCATACTTCGCGAATAGTTTTTTGTTTTGAGCAACTAAAAGTGGCGTAACTTCAATCGATGGAATAATGCCAAGGCGTACCGATTGCACTTCGGGAATGTCAGAAACCGTGGCGTAAGGATTAATTTTAAATAGCTGATTAGACAGAGGTTTAGATGTACAGTTATTTAGCAATAATGTACTTGCTGCCACACCAAAAGTTGACAAGAGCTTACGTCTAGAGAGTTGCATAACATTTGGTAGGTTGCACTTTGGGCAACCTAATCCTAAGCTAAAAATGAATGAACTATATCGAGAATACGCTGACTAGATTTACCATCGCCAAAGGGATTGGCTATATTTGCCATCTGCTCATAGGCAGCGCGATCGCCTAATAATCTCGTCGTCGCCGTCACAATATCTATAGTTTCTGTGCCAACAAGTTTGCTCGTACCTGCGGCGATCGCCTCTGGACGCTCAGTAGTAGAACGCAATACCAGCACAGGTTTACCAAGGCTCGGTGCTTCTTCTTGCAAGCCGCCAGAGTCACTCATGATCAAATAGCATCGTTGCATCGCGCCCACTAGTTGTTCATAATCGAGAGGTTCAACTAAGAAGATGCGCGGATGATCGCTTAATTTTGCGATTAAAGGCTCGCGTACCACAGGATTTAGATGCATCGGTAACACTAAAGCCACATCAGGAAAATCTGCCAAGATCTGCAACCATGCTTGGATAATTTGCGCCAATGGCTCTCCCCAATTTTCGCGACGATGCACTGTCGCTAAGATGACGCGATGGGCTGACCAGTTCAAGCCTTTAATCTCACATTGAGGCGATCGCCCCGAAACATATAAAAGCGCATCAATTACGGTATTGCCCGTGTGATGAATACCCGTTTTCACACCAGAAACTTGGAGATTCTTCACTGAGGCAAGGGTGGGCGCAAAATGAAGCTGGGCGATTTGCGAAACTAGGCGGCGATTTGCTTCTTCAGGAAATGGATTAAATAGATTATCTGTCCGTAGCCCAGCTTCCACATGTCCGATAGGAATTTGCTGATAAAAGGCAGCTAGAGCCGCCGCAAAGGCTGTGGTCGTATCACCTTGGACTAAAACAATATTTGGCTGAATTTCTTGGTATAACTTCTCTAAACCGATCAAACTATTGCAAGTAATTTCAGTGAGAGTTTGTTTTGGGCGCATAATTCCCAAGTCATAATCTGCCTTGAGTTCAAACAATTGCATCACCTGAGCTACCATTTCTCGATGCTGTCCAGTCAAGATCACCGAGGTTTGGAAATGAGGATTGTTCCTAAATAGATGAATAATCGGCGCAAGTTTAATCGCTTCGGGACGAGTTCCTAACGTGATACAGACATGGAATTGAGTTGACAAGGGAATCCTCGCAAAATTATTTACTTTTCAAAACCCCAAAGAGGGTGGCGGCGCTCCGCGCCGCCACCCTCTTTGGGGTTTTATGCTTTAACAAGACTGGCGACAGCTATAGATGATGCTTTGGGAACCTTACTACCACCACCAAAAGCAGTATGAATTCCTCTCAATGCGAAAATAATAATCATACAAACAACTACATATTGAGCGAGTTGAAATGCAAAAATTGGCGTTTTTAGTAAACTTTGCCAAGAATTATTACTAGCTGAAGATGTCGTCTCAGACTCCAAATCGCTAATATTTGTGGCATTAGGAGTAGCAGGAGCATCAGGGAAAAACGACAAATCTCGATCTTGGGAAGAACTTGTACTTTCTAAATCAGAATTTAGGTCATTCGCTAAATTAATGTTTTGTAAAGGCTCAGGAGATTCTATTCCTCCAAACATTTCATCTAAGTCTGGATTAGATGCTGTTGGAGTTTTTTGGCTATTGGCGCGA
>JBBRQX010000230.1:0-5197 GCA_038225745.1 Pseudanabaenales cyanobacterium
AATCAGGAAATAAACTGCAAACTAGGTTTGCATAGGTTTTTTATAACGGCTGCCTACGGTGGCGCTTTCAAAAAACTAATTTTGAGATTTACAGTGCCCACAGCGCTGCAAACCTCAAAATTGGTTTCATCATGAGAATTGCTGAAAAAGTGCCACTTTCCATCTTCAAACTCACTATTAAGGGCAATGTATTTTAAATTAGAAATTTATCAAAAAATGTTAGTGGCTAACCCATCCAAAAACTGGCATATTTTTCGACAGAAAATATACATGAGTCTTTACGTTAGATTACACATCGCGATTTAGGGAATAATATGCAGTAATTTAAATATGTGCGTTTATTAAAAGAGATATGATCCCAACCATCCCCACCGAACAGATCGATCGCATAGTTTGGAATCAACATCAAGACCCCTTTACAGTCCTCGGACCTCACGAAATAGAGCAAGATGGTAAGTCGGTGTGGGTGGTTAGAGCGTATTTGCCCGACGCAGAGGCGGTATCTGTAGTTACACCCGAACAACACAAAGAATATGCGATGCAATCGGTGCATCATCCGCACTTTTTTGAATGCATTATTAGTGACGCGCCCCACCTGTTTAGCTATCAATTTAAAGTCAAGTCTGGTGAAAGCGATCGCCTAATTCATGATCCTTACTGTTTTAAATCACCGTTGCTGACTGAGTTTGACAGCTATTTATTTGGTGAAGGTACGCATTACCAGATTTACGAAAAAATGGGCGCTCACCTTGCCACAATTGACAATGTTAGTGGTGTTTATTTCGCAGTCTGGGCTCCTAATGCTCGTAACGTCTCGATCATCGGCGACTTTAATAGCTGGGACGGACGCAAACACCAGATGCGTAGAGGTAATACAGGCATTTGGGATTTATTCATTCCTGAATTGACTGTTGGCACTGTCTACAAATACGAAATTAAGAGTCCTGAAGGGCATATTTACGAAAAATCCGATCCCTATGGCTACTTTCAAGAAGTACGTCCCAAAACTGCTTCAATCGTCACCGATCTCAGTACCTATGAGTGGGGCGACCAAAAATGGCTCGAAATACGCAGCACTCAAGACCCCCTCAAAAAGCCGATCTCGGTCTATGAAATGCATCTTGGCTCATGGATGCACGCTGCCGCCGATATCCCTCCTGACGATGGCTATCAGACTGTATCCGCCGCAGACCTCAAACCTGGAGCAAGATTTCTTACCTATCGCGAACTCGCGGAAGATTTGATCCCTTATGTCAAAGAGATGGGCTATACCCATATTGAAATGATGCCCGTAGCCGAGCATCCGTTTGATGGTTCATGGGGCTATCAGGTAACGGGCTACTATGCGGCGACTTCGCGCTATGGCACTCCTCAAGATTTGATGTACTTCATCGATCAATGTCACCAAAATGATATTGGTATTATTATTGACTGGGTTCCCGCGCACTTCCCTAAAGATGGACATGGTTTATCCTTTTTTGATGGCACATTTCTCTATGAGCCTGCTGACGTTCGGATTGGTGAGCATAAGGAATGGGGAACCAAGATCTTTAATTACAAGCGTAATGAAGTCAAAAATTTCTTGATTGCCAATGCGCTGTTTTGGTTCGACAAATATCACATTGACGGAATCCGTGTTGATGCAGTCGCCTCGATGATCTATCGCGATTACAACCGCGATCCTGGAACATGGCTTGCTAACGAGCATGGCGGTCGTGAAAGCCTAGAAGCGATCGAGCTATTCCGTCATCTGCATAGCATTCTGTTTACCTATTATCCTGGTACATTATCTATCGCTGAAGAATCTACTTCTTGGCCGATGGTGACATGGCCCGCGTATTCAGGCGGTTTAGGCTTTAACCTGAAATGGAATATGGGCTGGATGCACGATATGCTTGATTATTTCAAGCTTGACCCGTACTTCCGTGGGCAGAATAATAATTATCTCACCTTCAGCATTTGGTATGCCTTTAGCGAAAACTTCATGCTGGCGCTCTCCCATGATGAAGTGGTGCATGGCAAGAGTCCGATGATTGGCAAGATGCCGGGAGATGAGTGGCAAAAATTTGCGAACTTACGTTGTCTGTACGGCTATATGTTTATGCACCCAGGTAAGAAAACCATGTTTATGGGCATGGAATTTGGACAATGGGGAGAGTGGAATGTTTGGGGCGATCTGGAATGGCCTTTATTGCAATATCCTGCTCACAAGACATTACAAAAATATGTTGGCGATCTAAATAAACTTTTGCGATCGCTGCCTGAACTCTACACTCAAGACTTTACGCAAGATGGATTTGAATGGATTGAGTGTAATGACACCCAAAACTCAGTGATCTCTTTCTTGCGTAAAGGTGCAGATGGCGAATTTGTGCTAGTTGTCTGTAACTTTACGCCTGTAGTTCATCATAATTATCGCGTTGGTGTGCCTGAGAAAGGCTTCTATAAGGAAGTTCTCAATAGTGATGCCCCAATCTATGGCGGTAGCGGTATTGGTAATCTTGGCGGTAAGTATAGTGATGATTTTGGTAAGCATGGTAAGCCCTATTCTATTGATGTCACAGCACCGCCTTTAGGTGTAGTTGTGCTGAAATATCTAGGCGAAGTTTAAAACAGGAAATGGGCGCTTTGCGCCTATTTCCTGTTTTAAATCAACTGCGGTAGAATCAGATTAGTTGTTACATTGTCAATAAAGCATGAACGCGATCGCCACTATTTCTAATACATCATCATCATTACAAACTATTAATTGGAGCGCGATCGCTAAAGACTTGATCGCCATTGTCGGCGATCGCTATGTGGTGCGGACTCGTGAAGAATTACTCGCCTATGAATGCGATGGACTCACCAGTTATAAGCAGCAACCCGCGCTAGTCGTGTTGCCTAGTAGCACCGAAGAAGTGGCGGCTGTAGTGAAAATATGCGATCGCTACAAGATTGCTTTTGTGGCACGCGGTTCGGGGACAGGCTTATCGGGCGGGGCATTACCATTGCCTGACTCCGTGCTGATTGTGACATCACGCATGAAAAAGATTCTCGAAGTTGATTTTGAAAATCAGCGCGTAGTCGTGCAATCAGGCGTAATTAATAACTGGGTCACGCAAGCCGTTAGCGGTGCAGGATTTTATTACGCTCCCGATCCTTCCAGTCAAATCATCTGCTCCATTGGTGGTAATGTTGCCGAAAATTCTGGAGGTGTGCATTGTCTGAAATATGGAGTGACGACTAATCACGTCCTCGGTGCAAAAATAGTTTTACCCGATGGCTCAATCAAAGATATCGGTGGCAAAATCCCTGAAAGCCCATGTTATGACCTCACAGGAATTTTTGTTGGATCTGAAGGAACACTCGGTATTGCGACAGAAGTAACTCTAAAAATCCTTAAATCTGCGGAATCGATTCAAGTTCTCTTAGCCGATTTCACCACAGTCGAAGCCGCAGGATCGACAGTTTCCGATGTGATTGGCGCTGGTATTATTCCCGCAGGGATGGAAATCATGGATAACATGAGCATCAATGCTGTGGAAGATACAGTTGCCACAAATTGTTATCCTCGTGACGCGGCTTCGATCTTGCTGATTGAAATTGATGGCTTAGAAATAGAAGTTACCGAAAGTGCCAAGCGGATCGAAGCGATTTGTTATCAAAATGGAGCGCGAAATGTCACTTCAGCGATCGATCCAGAGCAGCGTTTGCGACTTTGGAAAGGTCGAAAAGCTGCATTCGCCGCTATGGGTCGCATGAGTCCCGATTATTACGTTCAGGATGGGGTGATTCCGCGTACTAAGCTCACTTTTGTATTAAAAGAGATTGAGAATCTCAGTAAGAAATATGGCTATCCTGTTGCCAATGTTTTCCATGCTGGCGATGGCAATCTGCATCCATTGATTTTGTATAACAATGCAGAAGTTGGCGCTCTAGAAACCGTAGAAGAACTAGGCGGCGAAATTCTGAAGCTCTGTGTGCGCGTTGGTGGGAGCATTTCGGGTGAGCATGGCATTGGTGCAGATAAGAAATGCTACATGTCTGAAATGTTTAGCGAGTCAGATTTGGAAACAATGCGTTGGGTACGTGATGTTTTCGATCCGCAAGGCATTGCGAATCCGACAAAAATTTTGCCGACTCCGCGCACTTGTGGTGAAGGGGCAAAGCCTAACCATGATGCTAAATATAAGTTAATGGATCGTTTCTAAGTAGGCAAGCATAATTAAACCCAAAAAGCTGTAGCGCACGCGCAGCGTGCGCTACAGCTTTTTGGGTTTTAAGGTTTCTTTTGCCCACATGCTTATTTCATTACTTCTCTACACGTAACACTAGTTAGAAAGTACCTGCTAATGCGCCGACGCGGATGCTCAGCAAACACTGTCAACACTAGATTAGTAAAGTGATTTTCGCTTTATTTTATCTTTTAAGATTTGCTTTCAAGCACTCTCATGCCAAAAAGGTAGATAGCGATCGCGTATACGAGTTCTTTAATTTGTTAAATTAAAGTTGTAGTTTCCATAACGGTAGTTATGGTGTGTGTTGTGATTGGATCAATTCTTGAAAACGGCGATCGCTACAGATGTTGTCAAAATCTGAGTCGGGTTTTACTATTTTGCGATCGCCAACCCTATTCCTAATCTAATGGAAGATACAGTATTTTTGATTCCCATTCTAATTGTTCTGTAACGTCAACAAGCAATAATAATTCATCAATTGCTTGCCTGAATGACATTTGATCGCTAACCACGAACATTCCTGCCATGTCCTGACTTCTTATTAATCTATCGTAGGCGAAGTCTGGCATTGTGACGCGGTCGTGAGTTAATAAAATTCGATTGTTAATTGCCGCCCACTCTAAAATCGTTGGATCGTCAGCCTCCTTTAACTCAACATCTTGAACTCTCAATAGATCTAAAATTGGCTGACGCAAAAATAGACCGCGTAGAATATTGCCATTAAAATTTTCGTCACTCAATAGCCTCAAAATGTCTAAGCCTCGCGATCGCGTTGTCTTGCTAATAGGCGCGATCGCAATAAGTTCATGTCGGGCTGTATATCTTGGATACGTTGATAGACTTTTTCTGCTAGTTGTTCTCTTTGTATGAGATAGGCTTCTATGGCTTCTTGATGGCATAGGTAATATGCGATCGTGGTGTAGGTATCAGATAGGGTTAATGTGGAATATTGCTGCACGATGGTTTCAGGTGATGCA
>JBBRQX010000231.1:0-5160 GCA_038225745.1 Pseudanabaenales cyanobacterium
ATCGCTACGGGATGCAATGCCAATTGACGAATACCTAACGATATTAATTAAGTTTTTTTCACAGCAACAGGATACTGAACCTCCTGATAAAACAGGCGGGAACCTATCGCGATTAATCGA
The DNA here is from genome assembly GCA_038225745.1 of Pseudanabaenales cyanobacterium. Taxonomy (GTDB): domain Bacteria; phylum Cyanobacteriota; class Cyanobacteriia; order Pseudanabaenales; family Pseudanabaenaceae; genus Pseudanabaena. The sequence continues at coordinate 121 of JBBRQX010000231.1, forward strand.
ACTATTAAAGCGATCGCGTTGTTTGATGATCCTCGATAACTTTGAAACTGTATTACAAGGTGGTAAACAGGCGGGAACCTATCGCGAAGGCTATGAGATGTATGGCGAACTGCTGAAGCGGGTTGGGGAAATCGCTCATCAGAGTTGCCTGATCGTCACTAGCCGCGAAAAGCCGCAAGAAATTGCCTTAATGGAAGGCGATCGCCTGTTTGTACGGACTATGCCTCTAGTTGGGTTAGATATAGATGCAGGACAGGATATTCTTGATGACAAGGGATTGCAAACAATCGGTGATGATTTGGAACGTTTGAGAGTCCATTATCGCGGCAATCCATTGGCGCTGAAGATGTCAGCGAGTGCGGTTCAAGATTTGTTTGCGGGGGACATTTCTCAATTTCTGCGACAGGGCAATTTTGCTTTTAACGGCATTGGGAAGTTAATTCAGCAACAATGCGATCGCCTGTCAAAGCTAGAGCGATCGATCATGAATTGGCTAGCGATTAACCGCGAACCTGTCACCATCGCCGATTTACAAATGGATTTGGTGATCGAACTTCCTCAATCAAGGCTGATCGAAGCAATCGAATCTCTACTTTGGCGGAGTTTAGTTGAAAGCAATGCGCTTGGTTTCACTCTACAGCCTGTATTAATGGAATCCGTGACAGAATCTCTGATTGAAAGTACTGCCCAAGAGATATTATCAGAACAGCCGCAGTTGTTTCTCAGTCATGCATTAATCAAGGCTCAGTCAAAAGACTATATTCGCGACAGTCAGATTCGAGTGATTCTCAAGCCACTATGCGATCGCCTATTCATAGAAATCACGTCTCCTCAACAATTGGTGCAAAAACTAAATTGCTTATTGACACATCTGCAAACCAATTATGCTAAACAAACAAATTATGGCGCGGGTAATTTACTAAATCTATTCCGTCAATTACAAACAGATATTACAGGCTATGACTTTTCACGATTGAGCATCAGACAAGCTTATCTGCAAGATGTCAATCTACATCATCTGAATTTTACCGAAGCAGATTTTGATAACTGTACCTTTGCTAGTACATTCGGCGGCATCACATCGGTTGTATTTAGTCCTGATGGCGAGCAGTTGGCAACTAGCGATCGCCTTCAGCAACAGGCATTAACTTATAGCGAGTGGACATGAAGACCAGACGATTAAACTCTGGAAACTCAATCAAGATTCGCTTACAGACACCTCAACTCGCCCAAAAAAAACTACAATAAAAACTAATAGAAATTGACGATAAATTAAGACTGTGACATATAAAGTTGGACTTCTCGGATTAGGAACTGTCGGCGCGGGTGTTGCCAAAATCTTCCAAGACCCTAATGGTCGCCATCCTTTGCTACCTGAAATTGAAATCGCTCGCGTGGGTGTGCGATCGCTAAATAAGCAGCGTGATGTTGATACCCCTGCCAGTATTGTCACAGATGATTTAGAAGCAATTGTTAATGATCCTGCGATCGATATCGTAGTTGAAGTTATCGGCGGGATCGAGCCAGCCAAAAGTTTGATTTTAAAGGCGATCGCCAATGGTAAGCATGTGGTTACGGCGAACAAAGCGGTAATTGCTAGACATGGCAATGAAATTTTTACGGCTGCCAAACAAAAAGGCGTATATGTAATGTTAGAGGCGGCGGCTTGCGGTGGTATTCCTGTAATCCAAATGCTGAAACAAAGTCTGGGTGGTAATCGGATTAATGAATTGACAGGCATCGTCAATGGTACGACCAACTACATTCTCAGTCGGATGTATTTTGAAGGCGCGGATTTTGACGCGACGCTTGCCGAAGCTCAGCAATTAGGCTATGCCGAAGCTGATCCGACTGCGGATGTTGATGGTTATGACGCGGCGGACAAGATGGCGATTTTGGCGAGTCTTGCCTTTGGCGATCGCATCAAACTTGAGGATATTTATCGTGAAGGTATTCGCTCGATCACCAGTGCGGACATTGGCTATGCCAAAGAGTTAGGCTTTACAATCAAGCTTTTGGGAATTGCTAAGCGGACTGAAAGTAAGGATGGCAGTAATCTCGAAATTCGCGTACATCCGACTTTAATTCCGATTCAACATCCGCTTGCAAATATTCATGGCGTAACTAATGCCGTTCGCATTGAAGGCGATCCCATTGGTGAAGTTGTATTTTCAGGGCCAGGTGCAGGTGCGGGTGCGACTGCAAGTGCGGTTGTTGCTGACATTATTAATGTTGTTGCCGCGATGAAGTCATTGCCAAATCAAATCAATCAACTCATGGGCTGCTCTCACGAACGCTATGCCAAAATTGCGCCGATTGAAAACACAGTAACGCAGTTCTATGCGCGATTGCTCACTCACGACAAACCAGGGGTAATTGGCGATCTGGGTACTGCCTTTGGTAAGCACTCTGTTAGTTTAAATGCAATTTTGCAAAAAACGACTGTCCATGATGGTTTAGCGGAAATCGTAGTAGTAACCCAACGGGTGAGCGAGTTAAATTTCCAACAAGCGATCGCCGCTATCCGTGATTTATCAACATTGCACAGCATTCCCACCGTTTTGAGAGTCCTATAGCAGAAAAGGCAACGCGAAGCGTTGCCTTTTCTGCTATGACAATTATTCGCGCAAAGTGCTGTGAATATTAGCTTTGATTGCTGACGCTTGCTCTAATAAAGACTCTGCAAAGGCGATCGCCTGACTTACAGCCTCATCGCCTCCATCTTTAAGCACATTTTTTCCTTTCTGCTTTTTGCCTGTACCTTGATTTTTTTCTTGATCAACACTTTTGCCTGAAGCAATTTGCGCCAATTCTTGCTTACGCTCTTCGAGTTCTAAAAGGCGGATTTGTACTTGAGTCCGATCGCCAATTACTTGTTTGCTTACATGGAAATGGCGATCAGCGATCGCTGCAATCAATGGCTGGTGAGTCACACAGAGGACTTGAGAAGTACGGCTCAGTTGCCAAAGTTGCGTGGCGATCGCTTGAGCAACTCGACCCGAAACTCCTGCATCAATTTCATCAAATACCATCGTGCCGACATTAGCATGATTGAATTCGGCAGATACTGCTTGAGAAAGTTCTTGCGTTTTCTGTTTTATGGAACAGGTTTTGAGAGCCAATAAAAATCGACTCATTTCACCACCTGATGCTGTTTCCGCAAGCGGTTGCAGCGGTTCGCCGAGGTTAGGGCTAAACTCAAAAACAATGCGATCGCCTCCTAATGCAGTTGGTTCGATTGGATAAATGCCAACTTGAAAACGCACTTTTTCCATCGCTAACATTTTTAGAGCTTCGATTTGTGATTGTTCCAACGCGATCGCGGTTTGACGACGCAATTCTGTTAGTTTTTTGCAAGCCTTAAGCAAAGCTTGTAAATCAGCCGTCGCTTTACGTTCTAAATCTTCAATTGAAATACTTTGATCAGTTAATTCCGATAGCTCAAGTTGTAACTTTTCGGTATAGGCGATCGCTTCGGGAAGCGTGCCGTATTTACGACAGATTTGCTTAATTTGATTAATTCGTTGCTCAATTGTTTCTAGTTGTTCGGGATCTGATTCAAGACGATTAGCATAATTATTGATTTGTCGTCCTGCTTCTTCCACTTGAGCAAGGGCGCTAGAAACCAATTCGAGAATGCCTTCGACTTCGCGATCGAGCGTGACCATTTCCGTAAGAATCGATTCTGCTTGTCCCAGCAAATCTGCACATGCCTTGCCACTATCATTCTGATAGAGCGCTTCATACACAGCATAGCCTTGCTTCTGCAATTCTACACTGTGAGCGAGTCGATTGCGATCGCTTTCCAGATTTTCCAATTCATCGGGATCGCCCAAGTTGGCGGCTTCAAGTTCCTTTAATTGATAACGCAACATATCTAAATGCTGTAATCGATTGCGCTCATTTTGTTGGCGATCGAATAGAGCTTTACGCGATCGCTCCTTTGCCTCAAATAATTTCGCCACTTTCTGACGTTGCAATAGCAAAGCTTGGCTAAAAGCTTGATCTCCAAAACTATCTAGCCATTCTCTTTGTTGGGCAGCTTGACTAAGTAGAATTGTCTGTCCTTGGGCAGTAATCTCGACAAGGCGATCGCGTAATTCTTGAATCTGTTGCTTATTCACGACCACGCCATTAATGCGAGTACGATTGCTCCGCGCTGTAATTTCGCGGCTACAGATTAAGGTTTCTGCGTCTAGCGCATCGATTTCTTGTATTTCTAGCCATTGCGCGATCGCAAGATTAGTCGAAAAAGTCGCCTCAATGTTGGCGCGATTTGCACCAGTCCGTAGCATCCTTGCCGAAACTTTACCGCCAAGCGCCGCATCTAGAGCATCGAGGACAATTGATTTACCTGCTCCTGTTTCTCCTGTGAGGATGTTAAGTCCCGCATATAGCTCAAGCTCTAGGCGATCAATCAGCGCAAAATTTTCAATTTTAAGACTCAGCAGCATAGGTTTTCTTATAACCACAAAACACAGAAGGGACGCATAGCAAACTCTCTATACATTAAAGTAAATCAGGATCTTCTCCCAATTCCCTTAATCTAGCAGCAAGTCGCTCCGACCTTTCTTCACCTGTAAGATAACGCTGTCCATGTTCATCAAACCAACTTAAAACTTCACGCCTAAAGCGATCGCTTGGCAATACACAACGCCCAAGCCCTAAACCAATTTCTGGCATCCACAATGGCTCACCAATCTGTAATTGGTATTCACTATCAACTAATTTGTAGACTTCCAAAGGCAAATGTCTATCACGCTGCCAGAATTTAGGATTGTAAATCACATAATATTTGACACCTAATTTGCGATAAATATCTAATTTCTTTTCATATTCATCACCATAGGTATGGGATACAACTTCTAAGGTCAAAATCGGTGGTGTATATTCTTCTTCCCACATCACGTAGCTGCTACGCGAGCCACCATTTTTACGGCGCTCCACACCTAAGCTCAAAAATCCATCGGGAATTACTGGCACTCTCGGACTTACGCCAGTGGTGTGATAGATACCCATATCGACACCAAAGTACCAATC
>JBBRQX010000232.1:0-5135 GCA_038225745.1 Pseudanabaenales cyanobacterium
ACTGCCTATTAAGGGTTTGAGTAACCCAGATAATTGTTTGAAAATGTCGCTTCGCGGAATTTTTAAACAATTATCTGGGTTCTCTGGCAGCGCAAGGCGCTGTAATGCAACCTGTAGTTCTTAAATAGAAAATTGCTAGAGAGAGTATTAAAAATATGAGGGTTGAAGTCTACAAACTGCCTCAAAATAGTCCCGATGATCTGTCTGCCCTAGATATAGCGATCGCCTCTGGTAAAATTCCTCCTCAAAACATTGTTGCAATTATGGGGAAAACTGAAGGCAATGGTTGTGTTAATGATTTCACACGGGGGTTTGCGGTTCAGAGTTTAAAGAATTATCTAAAAGAAATCATCGGGAGCGAACAATCAGATGCGATCGTATATGTGATGTCTGGTGGGACGGAAGGAGTTTTAAGCCCACATTTAACGATATTTACAAGCGAAGAGTCTCAATCTGATGAGCCAAAACGTATGGGTTTAACTTTAGGTGTAATCCATACTCGTGATTTTAGCCCAGAAGAGGTTGGCTCATTAACTATGGTTAAGGAAGTAGCCGCAGCGATTAATAAAGCAATCCAGCAGGCCGGGCTTGCAAAGTCTGATGTACATTTTGTGCAGATCAAATGTCCTCTGATTACCAGCCGCGATCGCCAGTTGGTGACTGAAGAAAAAAGTGGGGTTAGTAAATCCACAAGTAGCTATCAATCAATGGGCTATTCGCGAGGAGCTTCAGCCTTGGCAGTGGCTGTGGCTTTAAATGAGGTTAGCCTAGATGAACTTACAACCGAAGATATTTGTCAGAACTATGCATTGTACTCAAGCACTGCTTCAACATCAGCAGGGGTAGAGCTTCGTAATTGCGAAATCTTAGTTATGGGAAACTCACCGCAATCAACTAGCAATTTTGTGATCGCTCATAGCGTGATGCAACATGCCCTTGATGTCCAAGCGATCCATCAAGCGATCGCGGCAACAGGACAACCAATTGAGCGTGTGGTAAATATATTTGCTAAGGCTGAAGCAGATCCGAGGGGAGAAGTATTAGGTAGGAGAAATACGATGATGGATGACTCTGATATTAATCACACACGCATGGCAAGAGCAGTAGTTGGGGCTGTAGTCGCATCGGTTGTCCAAGATCCTATGGTCTATGTGTCAGGCGGGAGCGAACATCAAGGCCCGTCAGGTGGTGGTCCTATTGCCGTGATTGCTCGATTGCCATAGACCGCTCAAAATAACAACAATCTACACATAGTGCAGAAACTTTACAAAGCAACGCTTTTAATCAGACTTTACTTAAATTTTGCTGCTAAGAACGTCACGGCTTAAAGCATTTTGAAAATCTTCTAAATGAGACTTATGCTGTGGCAGCCAAATATCCCCTGTTTCTGTATCCATCGGTGGCAAAACATTATAAATTGGCTCTTGCAAAAAGTAAGTTTCGTTTAACTTTACTAGCCAAGCTGACTGACCTCGATTTTCTATTCTTGTCTGGATATCAGTGAGGCTAGTTGGCGCAATATCGCTCAATTCCTCAACATAATTAATGTCAAAATTTTCGCGATCGTAAGGACAGATCGCAGCGATCGTGGCTAGTCCTTGCAAGGCAAGAGCAGGGAAGGTATCAGGATCAAACCCAAACTCGTCCATTAGTTGCTTGCAAATTCGAGCAAATTCGTGATTATCAGGATATCCAAGGGAATGAATTAATACTCTACGACCCGCAGAAGTCTTGATAAATTCAGGAGGGTCAAAAACAACTAAAGTCGTGTAAACCCTTGCTAAGTAGCAAACTGCTTCTTCTGGACATAGGGAAATAGCTACAGTTACTGAAGCGCGATCGAGCATGATACGAAATTTCAAGTACTTTTGACGTTTAAGTCAATCAGCATACAACGACTTATCGTTCTATGCCTTACCGCAAATGACTTAGATTTTAGACCATCAAACTAGGGTTGTGGGGCTACTCCTTTCCCAGTGAAAGATTAGGGTTGCGGCGCTTTGCGCCGCAACCCTAATTCTTGGGTTTTAATGTCTATTTTTATACTGGGAAGGGAGTAGGAAGGATCTCAATGCCCCTTTTTTAATTCAGTAAAGCATTTTGGCGAAACTGCCATATACTAGATAGGCTGTCAAGTTTTCAACAGTAATAAGGAAGGAGCTATGTCCCGTTATAGAGGTCCGCGCCTCAGAATCGTCAGAAGACTCGGAGAGCTTCCCGGTCTAAGTCGCAAACAACCTAAGCACGCTTATCCACCTGGACAACATGGTCAAGATCGCAAAAAGCGCTCTGAATATGCTGTTCGTCTTGAAGAAAAGCAAAAGCTACGTTTTAACTACGGGCTCACTGAAACTCAAATGCTGCGCTATGTGCGTCGAGCCAGACGAGTTAAGGGTTCTACAGGACTGGTATTGTTGCAATTGCTAGAAATGCGTCTAGACAATACCGTTTTCCGTATGGGATTTGCACCGACGATCCCTGCTGCGCGTCAACTGGTTAATCATGGACATATCACCATTAATGGTAAGAGCGTAACTATTCCTAGTTATGGCTGCCGTCCTGGTGAAGTAATTAGTGTTAAAGACAGCGAAAAATCCAAGAAAATCGTCGAGCGAAATCTCGAATTTCCTGGTCTTTCCAATGTTCCTAGCCATTTAGAATTTGATAAGGCGAAAATGACTGGTAAGGTCAATGGCGTTGTCGAACGCGAATGGGTAGCACTGCAAGTGAACGAACTGCTGGTTATTGAGTACTACTCACGCCAAGCTTAAGGTTGAAGCACTCAGCTACGGGCTTTGTTGATCTTAAGAGTTGTTATCTTGGACAAGCCGCTTGTAGCTGAACGCCTTCCAACTGGGTAAACTGAGTAAATTCTATTAGGTTCAACTTCACTGCGAATTATGCAGTTAAATATTTCTGTTCCTGTAAACCTCGATTTACACGTTCCTAAGGACTTTGTTCGGGGTTGTCCCCGCAGTGTCCGTATGGATATCGACCATCTGCTTCTAGCGATCGAGGCGCTGGATTTAGAAGCAGTTGAGGTAATGCTTGTCTTGATCGAGCAGTTAGGTTTAGAAAAGACGATTCCTAGTCGTGTTGCTTTTTGGCGACTACGAAATACTAATCCGCTTCGACGCAATTATCAGCGTGCTAGCCTTAACTGGGATGAATTAAAGGCTTTAGTGAAGATGGTCTGCACGATCGCGAAGCAATTAGATACGGGTTTACGAATGTTGCTGAGTACTCATCAACAAATGATTGAGGGCAAGATCGAAGCACTAGGTTTACAGCAAAATCAAGCTTATTTAGAAAATTATATTGATCGCTTTACGTCTTTGTATATCGGGCGGATGCGATCGCCTTCACCCTTAAATAAAGAAGAAATTCGCGAGCTTGCCTTGCAATTATTAACGCGAATATTATTGTGTAGCGGTATCGCTGGTGAGTTTCGTCTGTGGAATAGTCTGTTTGATGGAGCGATCGCCTAATGATTCAGCGTAGCTATAGTTCGCCAAGTTGTACTTTGCTGATCGAGGGGATCAGCACGGGCGGCGATGTTCTATCAATTTTGACCAGTTTTGCCTGTCGGTTTAGCCATGAGGCTGAGCCAGTCGTGGGTGGTCTCGATCTGCTTAGTGCTTTAGTTAAGGTTGTGGGCGCTTATGCTCAAGCTTTAAAGAGTAATACATTGGTCGCTATTCCTGAAAAGCAGGTGCGTCTGGAACCAGAGGGCAAACATCTGCATAAGCTTTCGGTGTTGCTAAATGAAGCCGATGCCCATAGCCCTAAACAGTTAGAAATTAAATTAAATACGATCCAGCTTTTTGATTTGATGGAAAGTTTGGATCGTCTATGTTGCGATCCCACAACTTTGCCCGATCTGAAACTGGTAACGCAGATTTCTGACTATCGATCGCAGGCTCAGTTAAATAGTCAGGCTGTACCAGCGATCGCTGGGGTGATTAGTTTAGCGATCGCGGCTACAGTTTTGTATTTTATTCCTATACCAAAACCACAGCCAAAGCCAGCCCAGACAGTTCCTGTACCAACTAAACCACTGCCTAAAGTCTCAACTCCACCAACGCCATCGGCAAGTCCTGAGAGTTCACCGACTTCTACCGCTAGCCCAAATTAAAAAAAGAGATGTGCATTGCACATCTCTTTTTTTGTAGTTGATGTAAAAAGTTTTATTTTGTTTTTGGCGAAATATAGCTAGCGCGACCTGTATAAAGACAAAATAAAAACGCGAAAATGGAAGGCGGCGCTCCGCGCCGCCTTCCATTTTCGCGTTTTGTGTCCTAACATACTCGGCGATAGCTATAAATTTAAAATATGACTCAAAAGATTGCTTTTCTTGGTTTAGGCGTAATGGGTGGGGCAATGTCTGCCAACTTGGTTAAGCATGGTTATTCAGTGACTGGGTGGAATCGCTCCGAAAATCGTTCCACGATCGCGACATTTACTAGTGCGGGTGGCACTCTAGCCAAATCCCTGCAAGAAGCAGTCAGTAATGCTGATGTTGTATTTTCTTGCTTAGGTGATGTTCCTGATGTTAGAGAGGTGTTAATTGGTGAAGGTGGAGCGATCAACTTTGCTAAAGAAAATACCTTGTTTATTGATACCAGTACGATCGGCAGTGATGCTGCTAAGACAATTGGTGAAGTTTTGATACATAACGGTTTACGCTTCCTCGATGCGCCAGTGTCGGGCGGTGATGTGGGCGCACGCAATGGCACATTGACATTTATGGTTGGCGGTAATTCTGAAGATTTACAAGAATGTTTGCCCTTATTTGAAGCGATGGGTAGCAATATTAAACATTGCGGGGCGATCGGTAGCGGTCAAGCTGTGAAACTTTGCAATCAAACTCTAGTTTCAGTGTATATGCTGGCTCTCTGCGAAACGATGCAGATGGCGGAGAAAATGGGGATCGATCCGCAGTTAGTTGTCGATGTTTGTGGCAATGGTGCGGCTGGTTCGTGGGCTTTGACTAATTTGGGGATGAAAGTTGCCACGGGAGATTATCAGGCAGGTTTTGCGATTAAGCATATGCTTAAGGATTTGCGCCTCGTGCAAGAAATTAGTCAGGAAATTAATGCGCCAAAAGCTCTTCCTTTAGATTCACCCGCGATCGC
>JBBRQX010000233.1:0-5133 GCA_038225745.1 Pseudanabaenales cyanobacterium
ATCTGGGAATTGCTTACTATTCTCTCGGCAAATATGACAAGGCGATTGAGTTTCAGTTACAAAGATTAGCGATCGCAAGGGAAATCAAAGATCGCAGGGGTGAGGGACAGTCGCTCGGAAATCTGGGAATTGCTTACACTTCTCTCGGCAAATATGACAAGGCGATTGAGTTTCAGTTGCAAAGTTTAGCGATCGCAAGGGAAATCAAAGATCGCCTTGGTGAGGGACAGTCGCTCGGAGGTCTGGGAAATGCTTACTCTGCTCTCGGCAAATATGACAAGGCGATTGAGTTTCAGTTGCAAAGTTTAGCGATCGCAAGGGAAATCAAAGATCGCAGTGGTGAGGGAAATGCGCTCGGAAATCTGGGAGGTGCTTACCGAAATCTCGGCAAATATGACAAGGCGATTGAGTTTTATTCGCAATGGTTAGCGATCGCAAGGGAAATCAAAGATCGCAGTGGTGAGGGAAAGGCGCTCGGAAATCTGGGAGGTGCTTACAATTCTCTCGGCAAATATGACAAGGCGATTGAGTTTCAGTTGCAATTCTTAGCGATCGCAAGGGAAATCAAAGATCGCCTTGGTGAGGGAGGATCGCTCGGGAATCTGGGAAATGCTTACTCTGCTCTCGGCAAATATGACAAGGCGATTGAGTTTTATTTGCAAAGCTTAGCGATCGCAAGGGAAATCAAAAATCGATTGGGTGAGGGAGCAGCGCTCGGAAATCTGGGACTTGCTTACTATTCTCTCGGCAAATATGACAAGGCGATTGAGTTTCATTTTCAATTCTTAGCGATCGCAAGGGAAATCAAAAATCGCAGTGGTGAGGGACAGTCGCTCGGAAATCTGGGACTTGCTTACTATTCTCTCGGCAAATATGACATGGCGATTGAGTTTCAGTTGCAAAGCTTAGCGATCGCAAGGGAAATCAAAGATCGACTGGGTGAGGGACAGTCGCTCGGGAATCTGGGAATTGCTTACCGAAATCTCGGCAAATACGAAAAGGCGATTGAGTTTCAGTTGCAAAGCTTAGCGATCAAAAGGGAAATCAAAGATCGAGATGGAGAGAGAATTTCGCTTAATAATTTGGGAGTTGCTTTTAAGAATCTCAAACAACCAGAACTAGCGATCCTCTTTTACAAACAATCCGTCAATGTCATTGAATCAATCCGCCAAGACATCAAAAAACTAAGCAAAGATGAACAGAAATCCTATCTAGATACCGTTGAAAAGTCCTATCGCGCCCTAGCCGACTTACTTCTCAAACAAGACCGTATCCTCGAAGCCCAACAGGTATTAGATTTACTCAAAGTCCAAGAACTCAGCGATTATCTCAAAACCGTGCGAGGCAACAATCAAACCGCCCAAGGAGTTGAACTCCAACGCCCCGAACAAAATATTATCGCCAGCATCGGCGAACTCAATACCCTGCAACAAAAAGACCGCGACAACAAACTCAGTGAATCCGAACAACAACGCCTCGCCCAACTTGTCCAAACAGAAAGAGACCAAAACAAACAATTCAATGCCTTTCTCAACAGTCCCGAAATCAAGAAACTAATCGATCAACTTCGCCGCGCCGAACAACAGCAAAATATTAACCTTGCAAGCTATCGCAAGCTCCAAAAAGATGTCCTCGCGCAGATGCCCAACGCCGTCCTGTTCTATCCCATGATTCTCGACGATCGCTTAGAGCTAATCCTAATTAATACTAAAACACCACCCCTCCGCCGCACCGTCAAAATCAAACGCGAAGAACTCAATGAAGCTATTTTTCAATTTCTTGGAGATCTGCGTGATGTCGGCTCAGAAGATGTCAAACAACCTGCCCAAAAGCTTTATAACTTGTTGATTAAGCCCTTCGAGTCAGAATTGCAACAACTGCAAATCGATACGATTATCTATGCTCCTGACGGACAACTGCGCTATATTCCGCTTGCTGGGCTTTATGATGGCAAACAATGGCTAGTCGAGAAATATCGCGTTAATAACATCACTGCCGAATCACTCACCACATTCAATAGCAAACCCATTTCCAATCCTCGCATCTTTGCAGGAGCATTTGGTGGTAAAGGCAATGAAAAGAGATCAGGATTTGATGGCTTACCTGCTTCTATTATAGAAGTACAGAAAATTGCTAGTCAATTCCCTAATACTACGAAACTAATTGAAAATGAATTCACTAAGAGTGTTACCGAAACCAGAGCTAATTCCCATACAATTTTGCATCTTGCCACTCATGGCGAACTATCAGTTGGCACTCCAGAAGAATCATTTATTCTCTTTGGTAATGGCGAAAAAGCAACGATTCGCGATATTCAAGACTGGAAATTAAGCAATATTGATCTCGTGGTCTTAAGTGCCTGTCAATCAGGATTAGGTAGCAAACTAGGAACAGGTGTCGAGATTCTAGGATTGGGCTATCAGATGCAAGCAGCAGGAGCAAGAGTTGCGATCGCATCGCTCTGGAAGGTCAGTGATGCGGGTACTCAAGCTCTCATGGAAGCTTTTTATAGCGAACTAAAAAAGGGCGATGTCACCATTGCCGAGGCATTGAGAAGGGCGCAAGTATCGCTAATCAAATCACCAAAACTCAATCATCCATTTTATTGGTCAGCATTTTTTGCGATCGGGAATGGGTTGTAAAGTCTGATGTGGAGACAGACGTTTTTTAGGCGATCGCGTCAACAATAAAGTAAAAATAAGGTAAAAAAATGAGCAAATCTTTGAACGATACAGACTTTACGAAATGGGTGCAATTGACTGCAAAGCAATTACGCGAAAAAGATTTTGAGAATCTTGACCTAGAAAACTTAATTGATGAGGTTGAAAGCCTCATTTACGAGCAAAAAAAGTGGATAAAAGACTCACTTATAACAGTGCTGACTTATTCGATGAAGCGGATGTTTTTAGATCTACCAGAAAGATTCCACGATTGGGAACGGTATGTTTTTAGAGCGCAATTAGACATTCAAAGTGATGTTGCAAACAATGAAACAATTTTGGAATATTGGGACGATATTTTTGACCATGCTTGGGATATTTCGTTGATTCGACTTGAAGCGGATTTTAAAACTCATGAAGAATTTGAGCGATCGCCTTATCCTAAAACTTGGCAATTAGCAAAAGATTACGGAATGTTGATTAAACAAGATTTTTGGAAATAAAGGTTAAAACCGATAACTTAGGGCGACCCTTAAACCTCTCTAAGTTATCGATTTTAGATGAGCTTTATGTAATTCCTTGTAACGATTGGATCGCTCGTTGAGTGCGCTTAATCCATTCCGTATCACGATTTTCTTCGTAGAGCTTCAACGCTTCTTGATAAGAACGAATCGCATTGCTGACTTCACCTTTGAGAGTGTATAACGCACCCAAACCAAAATGCGCTTTCGCGAACTTAGGATTTAAAGATAAGGATTTGAAATACGCAGTTTGCGCTTCGCCTAGCTTACCGCGATCGGCATAGGCAAGCCCTAAGCTGGTGTAGTCCATCCACAAATCTTCTTTACCGATCGCGATCGTTTTTTGAAAAGCATTGATCGCTTCATCACTATCGCCTTGAGAACGCAATAAATTGCCAAGATTGCTATAGGCAACTGCATTCTTAGCATCGATCGCGATCGCCCGACGAAAAGCGGTAATTGCTTCAAGATTGCGACTTTGATCAGATAGCACCCGACCAAGATTGTTGTAGGCAGCTGCATAATTAGGATTAATGGCAATTGATTGCTCATAAGCCGTAATCGCCCCTGCAAGATCACCTTGACGACGCAAGGCAAGCCCCAAGCCATTGAAAGTACTTGCTATCCGTGGATTAATTTCCGTACTACGTTTAAAGGCTACTACCGCTTCAGCAATATTTTCCTCACGCAAAAATGCACTACCTAAAGCCGCATAAATATCAGCATTACGCGGATCTTGCTCGAGCGCTTTCCGAAAAGTAGGAATTGCATTTTGACGATCGCCCAATTGGTTATAAGCCAAGCCAAGATTGTAATAAACATTAGGGAAATTAGGATCAATTGCGATTACTCGTTTATAAGAATCAATTGCGCTTAGGTAATCACGATTTTCATAGAGCGATATGCCCAACGCAAAATGGGCGACTGCATACTGTGGAGCAAGCTCAATCGCTTTACTATAAGAAGCGATCGCCTCTTTTTGACTGCCTTGACGACGACGGACAGTGCCTAGTCCATTATGGGCAAGGGCATATTTAGGATCTAACTCAATCGCTTTCTGGAAAGCAGTACTTGCAGCCTCAAGATTATTTCGCCGCTCATGGGCAAGCCCCAAGTTGTAATAAGCAGGAGCAAGATTAGTATCTGCCTTGCTGAGTTGGATGAACTGGTTATAAGCCTCGATCGCGCCAATAGCGTCCCCTTTTTGATAAAGCGCAATCCCCAATCCATAATAAGCTGGCGTATAACTTTTATCGATGACAATTGCTTGGCGATGGGCTTCAATTGCTTCTTGAATGTCCCCCTTTTGGCGCAATGTAACGCCCAAACCATAGTAGGCAGATACAAACTCAGGACTCGCCGCGATCGCCTGACGATACAAAGCTAAGGCACGATCAAGTTGATTTTGCTCCCTCAGAGCATTAGCCCGCTCTACTAATTTAATCGATGTATTCGCAGTCGGCGCACTCTGGGAAATTTGAGGATTAATATTTCTTGTTGATGAAGGAGTGGTTTGATCTTTGGTTTCAGCTAAGGCGAGTGTGTCAAGAGCAGGAGATACACTGCACAGCAGAGGGAAAAAACCTAATACTGCGATCTTCGTAATTGCGTTTTTGATCATAATTAGATAGTGCATATAGCTTGTTTCTGCCATAAAAGACTATGAGTTGGCAAAAGCAAAATGAAATGAGCAAATTTACTGAACTATTTACTCAACTACTGAGGATTAATGACTCATTTTAGAAAAGTAAGTCTTGATCTGTCGCACCACATCTATGACTCTATCAAGAAAACCTGTCAAATCAAATATTTCATATATTTATCATTAATTTACCAGCGCTTCACAAAAGAGGCTAGTACCGCCAAGAACTCCTCTGGTTCTACTGGTTTAGGTACATGAGATTGAAATCCTGCCGATAGGGCTTTGATGCGGTCTTCAGTTCGAGCATAGG
>JBBRQX010000234.1:0-5116 GCA_038225745.1 Pseudanabaenales cyanobacterium
AACTCTGGCTAAACCCGCACCAGCTACCGTTTGAAAAGCCTTCACCGCCATTGACTGCACTGCTTGCGTCACATTGTCAGGTAACTCACTGGGAATGATCAGATTTGCCATGCCTGCGGTGTACTTGGTTTCGTAGTCGTAGAAATCGCTGGTGAAAGTAATTTCACCGATCGCTGACGCTTGGGGTTGCTCATTACCAAGGACAGCACATTCGATCTCGCGAGCAGTTACGCCTTGCTCAATGATGATGCGAGGATCGTAACTCGTGGCACTAACGATCGCCTCTTGCAATTGTTGGCGATCGCGCACTTTAGAAATTCCTACCGATGAGCCAAGATTTGATGGTTTGACGAAGCAGGGATAACCGAGAGTCGCTTCAATATGTTCGCTCCATGCTTGTTCGTCCTGTTGCCACTGCCAACGATTTAGCGCCACATATTTGACTTGAGGCAAGCCTGCATTTGCAAAAATCGCCTTCATCGCGATCTTATCCATTCCCACCGATGAGGCAAGCACACCATTACCGACATAGGGCTTATGCATCAATTGCAATAATCCTTGTACCGTGCCATCTTCGCCATTTGGTCCATGCAGTACGGGAAACCAGAGATCGATTTGCTGTACTTCCATCGGCAAGAAAAAGGCAGCATTAGTCAATAATTCTGAATCTTGTAAACCTTTACCAGAATCTAGAACCTGTTGCGACAGATCGGGACTACGCCATGTGCCATCGCGTTGAATGTAGAAGGGTTGAACCTGATAGCGAGGATTTTGGCTGAGGGCTGAGGCGATCGCTTTAGCAGATGTAATCGATACATCATGTTCACCCGACTGTCCACCAAATAACAGACCGACATAAAGAGGAGACTTTGCCGCCAAGTTGCTCATACCCATCATTAATAAATACCCTCTTTAAATTAATATTAGAAACCATTTAATAATTGTTTGAGATCCCCCCCAGCCCCCCTTAAAAAGGGGGGAGAGATTATATTCTTCCCCCTTAAAAAGGGGGATTGAGGGGGATCTCTTCAAGCTTTTAGCATTAAAAAGCAACTCTTAAACTTTTAGTTACTCTACCCTAAACAGAAAGGGCGCAATGCGCCCTTTCTGTTTAGATAGTTTTAGCTGGAGGTAGTGATAATTTGACGTGAAGTTCCTTTAGCTGCGAGTCATCGACACTAGATGGCGCATCGGTCAACAAATCACGGGCTTGCTGTGTTTTCGGGAAAGCAATCACATCGCGGATCGAGTCTGCACCAGAGATTAACATCACTAAGCGATCTAGCCCAAAAGCTAAACCACCATGAGGAGGAGTGCCGTACTCAAAGGCTTCTAGCAGGAAGCCAAACTTCTCTTTGGCTTCTTCGGTGGTTAGCCCGATCGCGGTAAATACTTTTTCTTGAACATCGCGCTTATGAATCCGAATACTACCACCGCCGATCTCAGTGCCATTTAATACCAAGTCATAAGCTAAAGCGATCGTGTTCACATCGATCGCTTGACCATCTTGAATATCTTCAGGACGAGGGGAAGTGAAGGGATGATGCAAAGCCTCTAGACGATTTTGATCAGCATTCCACTCAAACATCGGGAAATCGGTGATCCAGACAAAAGTGAGTTTGTTGTCGTCAATCAAATCCATTTCGCGACCGAGAGCTAAGCGCAAACGATAGAGAGATTCATTGACGATCGCCTTTTCACCTGCACCGAACAACAAGATCGTGCCAGCGATCGCGCCAGTCCGTTCTAATAATTCTTGTTTGACTTCTTCGGTGAGGCTATCTTTGAGAGCGCCGATGGTGTCAATTACGCCGCCTTCACGAACACGAATAAAGGCTAGTCCTTTTGCGCCGTACTGGGCAACCAAATTAGAAAGATCCCCACCTGGTTTAATGCGTGTATTAGAAATCGCCGCATCACCGCCGATTACAGGTAAGACTTTGATCATCCCACCGTTGGCAACCGTGTTGGCAAATACTTTAAATCCAGAATTGGCGAATAAATCAGTGACGTTGACCAATTCCATTCCGAAGCGCGTGTCAGGGCGATCGCATCCGTAGCGATCCATTGATTCGGCATAGGTAAGACGCGGAAATTCACCTAACTCAACACCTTTAACGGTTTTGAAAATATGGCGAATCAGGTTTTCATTCAATCCAATGATTTCTTCCTGTGACATGAAACTCATTTCCATGTCCAGTTGCGTAAATTCGGGCTGGCGATCGGCGCGAAGATCTTCATCGCGGAAGCATCGCGCAATTTGGTAATAGCGATCGCATCCACCCACCATTAGCAACTGCTTAAATAACTGTGGCGACTGAGGTAGCGCATACCATTGACCAGCATTAACGCGACTAGGCACAAGATAATCCCGCGCTCCTTCAGGTGTAGAACGACAAAGAATCGGCGTTTCTACTTCCATAAATCCATGTTCATCTTCAAGGAAGCGGCGGATCGACTTGACCACTTCAAAGCGCAACTTGAGGTTATTGGCTAGGCGATCGCCACGCATATCGAGGTAGCGATATTTAAAGCGCAATTCTTCTTTGATTGTGTCAGCATCGGAAATTAGGAACGGTAGCGGCTTGGTGACGGCATTGAGCAATTCAATCGATTCAGCATAAATTTCTACTTCGCCTGTGGCAAGTTTGGGATTGAGCGACTCGTCGGGACGTTTAGAAACTTTACCGATGATTTTTACCACATACTCATTTCGCATTTCCCCAGCTAATTCATAGGAGACAGGAGTACGTTGGGGATCGCTGACGATTTGCAAAATTCCTGTGCGATCGCGCAAATCTAAAAAGATCACTCCACCATGATCCCGTCTGCGATCGATCCAACCGCACAGGCTAACTGTTTGTCCGATCTGGTCGGCATTGAGGTGACCGCAATAGTGACTACGCATCATGATTTTCTGGTTCAAAGACTGGCTTAGAGTATGGTTTTCGGTTTTTGGGGCAACTAATAGGGACAAAATAGGAGGCACGCTTGTTAAGCAATATTTAATACACTTTTTTGATTTTGGCATATTTTGAGCGCTCAACTTTATTCGTAAGCTTATTATTGCTCCGCGATACTATCAATCTTTTCGCGGAGCGATAGCTGGATTAGGGCGCGAATCAGGGATAGCCCTGAAAAACTAGCTGCGACAAAAACAGCGATCGCCCAGCCAGTATAGGCAGTAGTGCCAACTAATAGGACGGCTCCTGCTAAGGCTAAAAATCCTGTGAGACAGGCATAGATTAAAGCTTTAACCGCGATGTTAATCCGTTTGAGCGTGCGATCGCTTTCGGACGACTTGACCTGAATCATCAATTCACCGCGCTCGATCCGTTCTTCCAAACGCTCTAGCAAGATTTCCATCCGACTGGGTTTATTGAGTTGATAGATGAGAAAATCTTTCCCTTGTTGGGCTAATGCTCCTAAAGTGTTACCCCTTCCTTTGGCAAGGACAATACTCTTAACAAAAGGCTGAGCGGCGGTGGTGAAGTTATATTCTGGATCGAGGATTCGAGCGATACCATCAAGGGTGGTTAGAGATTTAAGTAGATAAGTCATCTGTGGCGGTAAACGGAAGGGGCGCTTCTCAAATATGGCAACTAATTCCCCTTTAATTTGTTCAAACTCATAGACATTGACAGGTCTTTCAGTAAAACGATCTAAAATAAATTTTAACATCCGTTTAATCGGACTCATATCGGCGATCGGTTCGATGAAACCCATATTTACCAATGTATTAACGACTTCGTTAGTGTCTTTACGCAGCACCGCAAAGAAGGTCTTGACCATTTGATCTTTTGCCATCGTTTTCACTTCCGCCATCATGCCGTAATCATAAAAAATTAGACTTCCATTAGGACTGACCGCTAAATTGCCAGGGTGAGGATCGGCGTGAAAGAATCCATCTTGTAAAAATTGTTTGAGATAGCAACAGATTCCCAATTGATTAATTTCTTTAGGATTCAATCCACAGGCTTCGAGGGCTTGGCGATCGTTTATTTTGATGCCAGGTACATATTCTAAGGTCAAGACCATGGTAGTAGAATATTCCCAATAAATTTTGGGGACGACTATGCGCGGATAGCCTTCAAAATTTTTGCGAAAGCGATCGGCATTGCTTCCTTCGATCGCATAATCAATTTCTTGATAGAGAATTGTAAAAAACTCATCATAAATCCCTTCCAAATCATATGCGCGAGTCCAAGCAAAATAACGGCGAAAAACTTTGAGAAGTTTGCCAACAGCGAGAAAATCTAGATCGAATAACTTTTTCAATCCTGCCCGTTGCACTTTGACGACTACCTCTTCGCCAGTATGCAGTGTGGCGCGATGCACTTGTCCGAGGCTAGCCGCCGCGAGTGGGATTTCATTAAAATCGCGATAGATCGTATAAAGAGATTTTCCGAGTTCGAGTTCGATGATATCTCTAGCTTCTTTAGAGCTAAAGGCTGGCACTTTATCTTGAAGCTGTGCCAAGGTGTTGATGTATTCAGGCGGCAAAAGATCGACGCGAGTGGAGAGAGATTGACCGACTTTGATAAATGTTGGCCCGAGTTCGAGCATATTGCGAACTAGCCATGCAGCCCTTTTACTACGAGTATCCGATGTATTGTTTTGCCAAAAATTGTCCCACCAGATAAAAAATAGGAATGTAAACGCAGCTAAAAATACTTCACGTTGACGCTTGCCTGAAGAGCTTCGACCCTTCTGCCAGCGCAGCTTTTTATATGGTAATTGGGCGATCGCAGACATATTTTGCCAAGGGTTGCCATGCTAATTAGCAATGTTGTGTTCATCTTACCCAAATTACTGCTTAATTTATAGTTTGTAGCACAGATGACGTTGCAAACCATATGCTGCTTTGCTTGTTGTCATACAGCAAAAATGGCAAGACTTTGCTATGGTCATTGGCGATCGCCATAAATCCTCAAGTATATGTATACTCTTTTCCCGGTCAGAGATGAGCGTTGCTTTAGTTCGGTGAGCATGTCAACAAGTGCTGCTATTCTCACTAATTATTTGTCGGAGAGTTGGTATGAAATAACTGCGAAGTAACACATTTTTCACATTCAGTAAAAAACTGTAAACCGCTTTTTCTAATTTTTTGGCGATC
>JBBRQX010000235.1:0-5092 GCA_038225745.1 Pseudanabaenales cyanobacterium
AAGTGCTTTTCGAGCGATTTTAGCCAATCCGATCGCACCATTCTCTAATATTTTTCTCCAATTGTTGAATGTCTTCAGGGCAACGCTGGCGAATGCGATACTCTCATCATTGACAAAATCTTCCAGAATAATCAGAACATTCATGCGCTCTGCACCTCTTCATCTTCGAGAAAGTACATCGCATCTTCTAGCCAACCCGAATCAAGTAAGCTCGATAATCCATCATTAGCAGCAAGTTCTCTAGCGTTAGGAATATCCATTATTTTGGTGATGCGTGACTCGGCGCGATCGCCTATTCGATACATCAAAGAGGCATATTCGAGACTGGCAGGGCTTAGAAAGTTTAACAAAAGCGGTGAATGGGTGGTGATCACGATTTGCATTGAGCTATTGGTAACTTCTTGCTCCATTACTTGCAGCAGTAAGCTCAAGCGATTGGGATGAATGCCATTTTCTGGTTCTTCAAAAAAGTAAAAACGCGATCGCTTCTCACCCAAAAGCGCGGCAAGCAATCCTAAAAATCGTAAAGTTCCATCGGATGCACTGTAAGCTGTTGTTTTTTGTCCACTTGCTTCAATCAGTCTTAGTAAAACCTTTCCCGTAAAGTCTTCTGGAAAGTCAAAATCTTGAGCGTCCATAGACGTTAAGGCTTGTAACCAATCCAATAAAATCGCCTTGCGATTTTCATCGCGACAAATATCTTGCATGACTGATGATAGATTTTCTCCACGATCGCCTAAAACATTTTGCCCCGCAAAAGATGGCAACCTCATCAAATCTGGACTGAGATCGAGAAATCTCATATCGCTTATGGCATTTAATGCAAGCTCACAAAATTTTCTTGCAATTGGGATAGAGAAATCTTCTGTACTAATTTGTCCCCTTGGGTTATCTCCATTTTTAATCTGATAAAGAATAGGAATATAGTTTAGGAAGTCGTTATCTTCACGACTATGCCAAGTTTCATCAAAACGAACATTATTATAATTATTAAGACCTACCTGATACGCATAAAAGATTGGGTTTTCTTTTTGATTACACTCCAAAAATTCTAAAGTTATATAAGGAAAAGGAACAGAAGGATCTAATCTAACCTCAATGTAATAATCCATGTCATAGTCTGTATCACCGTCATGGACAGAAAAGGAAATAGTGATCCCAAAGAAATTAGCCCCGCAATAAGTTATCTCTTTTGTGCCGCCGCGTATGCCTCGCCACTGAAGCACATCACCTTCCCCATACTTTTCGCCAATAATTTCCGCAATACTATAGCCTCGCGAAATACCATGTAAAAAACGAAAAGCATCACGAATATTGCTTTTACCTGAAGCATTAGTTCCCACTAAAACTGTTAACTCTCCAAGTGAAAGCTCAGCATTTTTAAAACTTTTAAAATTTTCTAGACGTAAGCTTTTTAGCATTTAAGTATTGAGTATTACTTTTAATTTAAATATTAAATATGATGTTATGGTACGCAATTTACACCTAAGCCTCGCATTTGCCGAATATGTTCATCTAGGGCAGCCACAGTAGGTATATTTAAGCGTTGCGACATGACTAAAAGAGAGCAATCTGTATAGCTCCATAATTTATCATCGTAGCGATAAAATGCTTGCCATGTAGCACTATCGTCTGCCTCTGACAAAGCAATATATCGATGTTCTTGGCGTAAAAGATGACCAATTGAGATTGAGGCACTAATTGATATCTTGACACGGAGCCACGTTACTGTTTCGTCAAAGACTGTTGAGAGAATCACCCATTTTGCATCAGGATGCATTATAAAGTAATTTTTTACAGCGTGGTGATGCTTCTCTGAACTTACGAAAAAAGCAATTAGCGCTGATGTATCAACTAGAATTTCTGGCATTAGAGACTGCCATAAAGAACGTCATCAATATTTTCAGCATAGTTAGTAATCGAATCTACATTATGTGTATTCAGATCTTTCTTAACTCGTAAACTGCCGCATAGCTGCCAAGTTTGAGTGTGAGCTAATGTTTTTTTACTATATATATGCTTTTGAATTAATTGTGTAAGTAGTTCCTGTACAGAAGAACCCGTTTGATTTAGCTGTAAGATCATTTCATCAGGTATTTCAATAGTTACTTGCATTTCTTATACACCTAAAAATTTATTGTTTAAAGCAACCTTCAGTACTTAGATTTCCACTTTCTGTAACTGTGTCAATAACCATGAAGTTACATGACCATGATCGCTTTCTCTCGATAGTCGTAATGCTTCTTCTAAAAGTGAAAGTTCTAAATCTGTGATGACTTGCGATCGCGTAATCCGATAACTACCTTTAACTCCTTCTACATCAGTAATCGCAAAGGCTAAAATCTCAGCATTTTTAACATCAATTACCCAATATTCCTTTACGCCCAAATCTTCATACATCAAGCGTTTTTTGCCAACATCATCCACCCAAGAGCTATTCGCAATCTCGATCGCTAAGTCTGGAGCAGAATAAATATCGAGATCGACAACGCCAGTACCCCAAGGAATTAACTGAGCGCGATCGCCAATGTAATATGAAATATCAGGCTGGACTTCTTTACTTTCAACCTTGCGATAGGAACAGTTATCTTTACTATTAATTGCCAAACCTTTAACAGCAAAGTATATACCTATTGCCATTATGACTAGGGCATGATCATTAGAATGATCCGAGCCAGTAGACACAGGTTCAACTCTTGCTTCTCCGTTGTAGTAATAGAATTTAAATTTGGCATAGTCAGGATTATCGGCGATTTGAATAAAATCATCCCAAGAAGCTTTTATCCAAGTGTTGAGATTTTGCTCAATTAGGTTTTGAGATAATTGCTCAGATGGATTCTTAGATAGATTCTCAGAAGCTTTTTCTATTAGGACAACGCTCATCTCGACACCTCATGTCACTGCTAAGGATTTTTCAAGTTTAGTACAGGCGATCTAAAACGTAGTTAGTTAAGCCGACCAGAGATTGTTTTGGCGCAGAAGATGGCAACCATTCGAGCGCCGTCATCGCTGACGCAATATGACTTTTTGCAAGTTCACGCGATCGCGTAATTCCTTCACTGCTATGCACAAGTTCAAGCGCTTTTTCCAGATCGCCATCTTCACTAAACTCACGCTCGATCAAACCGCCTAACTGTGGATATTCCTCTAGGGCAAATAATACTGGCGCAGTCAGATTGCCTTGCTTGAGGTCAGAGCCAGCAGGTTTACCCAAGGTCTCAGTTGAGCTAGTGAAATCGAGAATGTCATCGATAACTTGAAACGCGATGCCAAAATGTTTACCAAAATTAAATAGCTGCTCAGCCTGTACTTGACTGACACCGCTTAGGACACCCGCCGCTTTAGCACTACCCGCCATTAGCGAGGCGGTTTTATAAAAGCTCTTTTCGAGATAGTCTTCCAAGGTCAAATCATTGTCAAAAGCAGTCAAGCTCTGACGAATTTCTCCTTCAGCAAAATCGGTGATCACCTTTGACAAAAGCTTAACGACTTCGAGATTATCTAAGTTTGCCAAATACCAAGATGCTTGGGCAAACAAAAAGTCGCCAGCCAATACCGCAATCCGATTGCCAAAACTATTATTTACGGTCGGCATCCCGCGTCGGATATCTGCTGAGTCGATCACATCGTCATGCACCAAACTCGCTGTGTGGATCATTTCGGTGATCTCGGCGAGGCGACGATGGCGTGAGGTGATATCGCGATCGCTCATCGTGGCGCGTGAAACTAACAAGACCAAAGCGGGGCGCATACTTTTGCCCTTTGCTTCAAATAAGTGCTCAGCCGCAGCGTACAAAATTGGATGTCTTGCCCCAACCAACTGCTTCAAATTATCCGTGAGTGTACGCAAGTCATCTTTGACTGGTGCAAAAAGTTCGATGACAGAAGTGGTTGGAAGGCTCATGCGAATAAACCAGTTTTTAAATCAATTTTTACATATCTTAATATATTGTATGAGAATGTTGTAAGAGTTGAAGGCAGACTTGGATAGTTTTACTAATTAGCATGGGATCAGTAGCGGCTGATACCTTATATGCCCTACTTACTACTCCTTTAGCCAGAAATTTTTTATTTTTATTTATTTGTTTTTATTTATGGCGATCGCCATAAATACCACCGATTAAGAGGTAATTCATCGCATTTCTAATCGCTGTGTATCATCTTGATATATTATTTAACAAATCATGATCCAATCCTATAAACAGAATTTTGACCAATGATGCCTAGGCTACTCCTCATCGATGACGATCCCATAATCTCTGAAATGGTCACTCTGAACCTCGAAAATGCTGGATATCAAGTTATTCAAGCGAGTGATGGCATTAAAGGGCAAGCCCTTGCCATTCAGTTAATCCCCGATATGATCATCCTTGACTTGATGATGCCAAGGGTTGACGGGTTTACGGTTTGTCAAAGGTTGCGCCGCGATGAGCGAACTAAAGAAATTCCTGTGATGATGGTCACGGCGATGGGGCAAACGC
Source organism: Pseudanabaenales cyanobacterium (assembly GCA_038225745.1). Lineage (GTDB taxonomy): Bacteria > Cyanobacteriota > Cyanobacteriia > Pseudanabaenales > Pseudanabaenaceae > Pseudanabaena. The sequence goes on from JBBRQX010000235.1 coordinate 4,482, forward strand.
AAGATAAGGTTGGAGGCTTTAATGCGGGTGCTGATGATTATTTGACCAAGCCCTTCGAGCTTGACGAGCTGCTAGCGCGAGTCAGAGCTTTACTACGTCGCACCAATCGAACTATTGATACCGCTAAGCATGGCGAAATATTAGTTTTTGGCTCCTTAATCCTTGTGCCTGAGCGTTTTGAGGCAATTTGGTTTGATAAGACCGTCAAGTTAACTCATTTAGAATTTGAGTTATTGCATTGCCTCTTGCAACGTCATGGTCAGACCGTATCGCCTAGCGAAATTCTCAAAGAAGTTTGGGGATATGAGCCTGATGATGATATTGAAACCATTCGGGTGCATATTCGCCATTTACGCACCAAGCTTGAACCTGATCCCCGTCATCCTAAATATATTAAGACAGTGTATGGTGCGGGTTATTGCTTAGAGCTTCCAAATGACAATAATGAGAATGAATCAACAAATTCAGAACCTTAGAAACTATTTAAGAACTACTTTTTAAGGTTAAAAGCTCTAAAAGATCCCCCTCAATCCCCCTTAAAAAGGGGGAGGAATTAATTCTCCCCCCTTTTTAAGGGGGGCTGGGGGGGATCTCAAACAATTCTTAAATGG
>JBBRQX010000236.1:0-5079 GCA_038225745.1 Pseudanabaenales cyanobacterium
TATACCTTTCCCATTTTAAAATAATTTTTAACAAAAGCTCGAACCGATGGAATCAGCGTGCAACCACCGACTAAGAGAATAGTTTTCAGATCACCTTTGAGAATCCCTTTATTAAAAGCACGGTTAATTAATTCATCAATCGCTGATTGGAGAACCCGATAAAAGCCTTTGCGTTCTAGTAATTGTGTTAATTGCTGACTTGTATAAGTAATTTCAGTTGCCGATTGAGTAGTTATATCAAAGAAGACTTCTGAAGCTATTTCTGCTTCCGAAAGTTTAATTTTAATCCGTTCCATTAACAATTTCAGAATGCTTAAATTTTTTACTTCATCACTATTCAAAACTTCACGGCTTTCTAAATAGTCTTCAATTAGCCATTGATCGATGTCTTCACCGCCAATTGTATAACCAGTTTTGGCGATCGCCTCCGCCTTGTGTTCTGTCCATTCACTGCGATTTACGCCGATCTGCTCTCCCCATTTGTCCACGTTTTCGCTTTTAGGCAAGCGCACCAACGATAAATCTAATGTGCCACCACCAAAATCAATTACCAATACCAATGCACTAGGGGCGATCGCCTCATATCCTAAAGCCGCCGCCGTCGGTTCATCAAGAATTCTAATTCGAGGAGCTTTTAAGGTTGGCAAATTCGGCGCGAATATCTCAGTACTACAGTCCTCTAGCCAGCGCAAATATTTTTCATAAGCTTGCACAGGCGCAGTCAAAATTATTTCTGATGGAAATATCTGCTGCGATCGCATTTCCTTGGCAAGCTCACGCAAAAACTGATTGCCTAACCATTCAGGCGTAATTTTAATGCCATCAAGTGTCGGAATGTACTGCACATTGGCAGCTAGCCTCCGCTTGATTTGGTTAAATAGTCTCGGATGGGAACGATCTCTGCCCTTATCAATAACGCGCTGACCGATTTCAACAATTTCGGCTTGAGCATTCTGCACATATATCAGCGACGGCACAAGACAATTTAGAGGTGCAGGACGATTGAGATTAGCAAAATTCAAGGTTTCAGGCTGATTCGTGGCAATATTCCATCGGGCAATTACCGTGTTGCTACTACCAAAATCAATGGCGATCGCGTTCATAACTCTAAAAACCGACTATTAAACTCATAAGCATAACCGTTAAAACCTAAAAAGCTGTAGCGCCACGCGCAGCGTGCGCTACAGCTTTTTAGGTTTTGGGCTTTCTCATGCCTACCTACTTATTATATTTTTGTACGCTTTTATACCTACTAAGTGCGATCAATTCGGTATCTTTTTTAGCCATTTGATAAATATATATTGAGTATGATTGTGTAAAATTAACAACAATTCCTAAAACAATCATGAGCGGAAACGAGTCGCGCATTCAAGCCATTTATCAGATTACTAATCGCGAGACGATGCCCAAGAAAGCACCTAAGCGCTTGGAAGAAATTTGGGCAACCGATGTGTTCACTCTGAGCAAGATGCAAGAATGCCTACCCAAGCCAGTCTTCAAATCCATCAAAAAAACGATTCAAACTGGTGAGCTTCTTGATGCCTCAGTAGCTGATGCGATCGCATTGGCGATGAAAGATTGGGCAATTTCTAAGGGCGCATTGTATTACGCCCACGTCTTTTATCCTTTGACCAACGCTACAGCCGAAAAGCATGATGGCTTTATCTCAGTTCAAAGCGACGGTTCGGCAATTTCTGAATTTGCTGGCAAATTACTAGTCCAAGGTGAACCAGACGGTTCATCATTCCCCAACGGTGGTATCCGCTCTACTTTTGAAGCACGCGGCTACACAGCATGGGATGTTACCAGCCCTGCTTACATCCTAGAAACCGATAACGGTTCAACACTCTGTATTCCTACAGTTTTCGTATCTTGGACTGGCGAAGCCCTAGACAAGAAAACCCCATTGTTGCGATCAATCGCCGCAATGAACAAAGCCGCAACCAAAGTGTTGAAGCTTATGGGTGAAAAAGATGTTGCTCCTGTCAACTCTAGCTGTGGTGCTGAACAAGAATATTTCTTAGTAGATGCTAACTTTGCAAATTCACGCCCAGACTTGCTATTAGCAGGTCGTACCCTGTTTGGCAAGCCCTCGGCAAAGGGTCAGCAATTTGATGACCATTACTTCGGTGCAATCCCTGAACGTGTTCAAGTCTTCATGCAAGATGTTGAAGAGCGCCTCTACCGCCTCGGCATTCCTGCAAAGACTCGTCACAACGAAGTTGCTCCTGGTCAATTTGAAATTGCCCCATACTTTGAAGCGGCTAACGTCGCCACCGATCACCAGCAAATGCTGATGACTCTCTTCCGCTCCATTGCCAAGAAGCATGGATTTATCTGCCTATTTCACGAAAAGCCCTTTGCAGGCATTAACGGATCTGGTAAGCACGTCAACTGGTCAGTTGGGAACTCAACCCAAGGCAACTTGCTCGATCCAGGAGACACTCCCCACTCCAATGCTCAGTTCCTAGTATTCTGCGGCGCAATCATTCGTGGTGTTCACAAGTATGGCCCTCTTCTGCGTGCAGTCGTGGCAACAGCCAGCAACGACCACCGTCTAGGCGCAAACGAAGCACCTCCTGCGATTATCTCAATGTACTTAGGTTCTCAACTTGAGGATGTATTTGAGCAGATTCTTCAAGGCGATCTGAAAAGCTCTACTGGCAAAGGCTTGATGAATATTGGTGTAGATACCTTGCCGATCTTGCCAAAAGATCCAGGCGATCGCAACCGTACTTCGCCCTTTGCGTTCACTGGCAACCGCTTTGAGTTTCGTGCTGTTGGCTCTGGTCAATCTGTGGCTGGCCCTCTAGTCGCGATGAACACCATTTTGGCTGATTCACTGGAATGGATGGCCGAACAGCTTGAAGCAGAGATGGCTAAAGGACTTAGCTTAAGTGCTGCTATTTCTACAGTTCTCAAAGAAGTGATGGAACTGCATGGCGCTGTGATCTTTAATGGTAATGGCTATTCTGAAGAATGGCACAAACTGGCCGCCGAACGCGGTTTAGCCAACCTCCGCACCACTGCTGATGCTTTGCCAGTTCTCAAGGAATCTTACATCGAAGAATTGTTTGACAAGATGGGAGTTTTATCTCCTATTGAGCTAGCTAGCCGCTTTGAAACCTACGCTGAGCAGTACATTCTCTCGATTGAAGTGGAAGCTAAGCTCGTTGTCAGCATGGTGAAAACCTTGATTTATCCTGCGGCAACCCGTTATCTTGCTGACCTCAGCAATACTGCGCTCAGCTTGAAAGAGGTCGGCGTTGAATTTGACAAGGAAAGCATCGAAAAAGTTGCTTCTCTGACGAAGTTGGCGATCGATGGAGTTAGCAAGCTCAGTGATGCGATGAAGAAGCATGATTTCGCTTCTCCCGAAGAGCATATGCAGTTCCTCTCTAAGACTGTGCGTCCTTTAATGGATAAAGTCCGCGAATCTGTCGATGCTTTGGAAGGTGAAGTTGCTGACGATCTTTGGCCATTGCCCACATACCAAGAAATGCTGTTTGTGAAGTAATTTCTTTTCTATTACTTCGCTTATTTTTGTAAAAGCCCCGCTTCGCGGGGCTTTTACAAAAATATTGTGATTTGGTTTCATCTACAACTAAAAGGCGGCGCATCGCGCCGCTTTTTAGTTGTAGATTAACTATTTGGAATGCAATAGCGAAAGCTGATAATAATTCTCAGCATGGGCGATCGCCTCTTGTTGCTCTTGTTCTGAAAGTTCGCGCATCACCTTCGCAGGCACACCCGCCACCACCACGCCCACAGGCACCTCTTTCGTCACCACCGCCCCCGCGCCGACAATACTTCCCGCGCCAATTTTTACACCTTCTAATAGAATTGCGCCCATGCCGATCAAACATCCGCGCCCAATTTCAGCGCAATGAATCACCGCCCGATGTCCGATCGTCACATATTCACCAATCACCAAAGGCTGATCGGGATCGCCATGCAAAATTGCCCCATCCTGAATATTCGTGCAGTAACCAATATCGATGCGGTTTACATCAGCTCTAATCACGACCTTGTACCAAATATTTACACGATCGCTAAGATGCACATCGCCAATCACCACCGCATCACTAGCAATAAAAGCAGCGCGATCGCGATCGGGTGTAGGTAGTTGTGAGTAAGGAAGACGCATATTAATTTAGGGATTATTATAAGAGAGCGCTTAGCGTTCTCTTATAATAATCCTTAACCTGTCAACTCATAATTTATGTCACAAGCCGCCGCCCATACTGAAGATTTATTACTATCGGTGCGTAACTTACAGGTTACCTTTCGAGGCGATGAGGGACTTGTCCATGCTGTCAAAAATATTTCCTTCGATCTCGCTCAAGGTCAAACCCTTGGTATCGTGGGCGAGTCTGGCTCTGGCAAATCAGCAACAGCTTTGGCAATTATGGGCTTGTTGGGGGAGTCAGGCAAAATCACGAACGGGGAAGTTATATTTCGACCTAGCGGCGAGTCACCGCTTGATCTGGTGCGGGTATCACCGCGAAAAATGCTGAAATATCGGGGCGATCGCATATCGATGGTATTTCAAGAGCCGATGACATCGCTCAATCCCTTATTTACCTGTGGCTATCAGGTAATCGAGGCGATTCGACTACATCAACAGGTTTCGCAACAGGAAGCAGAGACACGCACAATTCAGCTATTTAATGAAGTTCAATTACCCAATCCTGAGCAATTAATCGAACGCTATCCCCACGAGCTTTCGGGCGGTCAATTGCAGCGCGTGATGATTGCGATGGCGATTTCTTGCAATCCCCAATTGATTATTGCGGACGAGCCGACAACGGCGCTCGATGTGACTGTGCAAGCAACAATTCTGGAATTGCTCAAAGAGATTCAGCGATCGCGTCAGATGTCGATGATCTTTATCACTCACGATTTAGGGATTTTAGGGGCGATCGCTGATCGGGCGATCGTCATGAATCAAGGCGAAGTTGTCGAATCTGGCGATACTCAAGCCATTTTCCAAACACCCCAACATCCCTATACAAAAGGCTTAATCGCTTGTCGTCCGCAAAGCGATCGCCAGTTACGATTATTGCCAACAGTTAGCGA
>JBBRQX010000237.1:0-5046 GCA_038225745.1 Pseudanabaenales cyanobacterium
CCTTGTAATTGTGGAGTTACAGGATTAGCAACAGGTGGCGGAACTGAAGCGGGTGCATTACTTTGAGCGACGCGAGTTTTACCATCAGCATTGGTAATCGTCACTTTCGGTTCAAATAGTGGCTTACCAACAGAAGCAGCATTTGTGTTTTGAGCAATTAAAACTTTATTAGTATCAGGCGAGTTTTGACTGTTTAAAATTCCAGATTCAGGCGCATCAGACGCAGAGAGCGTATTAGCCTGAGTTGCCGAAGGCTGCATCTCTAAACTAAATACCAAACTGTCACCAGTATCTTGACGCTTGATCAGATCCTTGAGTACCGCAGGATCGACAGCAGTGACCCGAATTTGTACCTTATTAGCAGCATACTGAGTCGCCTCGATCGCCGTAATTCCAGGGGCAGGATTTGCCTTGGCATAGCTAGCATTCCCATTGCCTAGTTGCAACTGTGCGCCATTGAGCAAAGCCACCCACGCCTTACCCTGCTTGGTATAAGTCACTTGAGGGCGATCGCTACTGGCAAAATTTAAAGTGAGATTGAGGCGATCGCCTGCCACACTTGTATTGATATCCGTAATGCGACTCGCTACGCTTACTACATCAGTTTGATTTGCAGAAACAGGGCTTTGGCTTGCATTTTGCGCTTGGGTTGACGCGATCGCCAAAGCTTGCGGACAGATCGCGGCGATCAGAAACCAACAAGCCAGAGACTTACCATTTAAATTTTGATTCAACTTACTATCCATAATTACACTCCTCAAACTCCATCAATACGCTTTAATCTTTGTGTTAAACCTGTGAAAACTTGAACATGTCCTAACTAAAATCACGACACAACCAAGGCAAAATTGACGAGATTATGGTGCGAGAGTATACCATATTTTGTCAATTTCAAATCAAAAAAAATAATTAATTAACAATGGGCTTAAGCCCATTGTCTATCGTGACAGATAAATTTTTTATTTTTTTGGTGGTACTGCGGCAGCAGCAGCTTTAAGCTCGGCTTCGGTTTTCGGCACAAACGCTTGCAAAGTAAAATCTGCACCGATTAGTGGCGGTAAGATATCGAGAATTTCTTTCTCCTTACCAGCAGCGAGCGGGATCGAGAACTTGTTAGTTAAACTGGTAGTCGGTAAAGTCTTCTTAGTTAGCTTTAAATCTTTTACTACCAATAGGGGCTTGAGACGCTCGATTTTTTGAATAGTGCTTAATACATCCTCAAACTTGCCATCAAAGCCAATTGTGAAAGAATAAGTGTCATACTGTGTCCCTTTAACAGGTTCTGTAGGCTGGAAAGTCCGCATCGAGCCTTCTAATTCATAGAAAAATGTGGGAGGCAAAGAGAACACAATGGTTTTCGGTATCTGCATCTGAATATCGCGGATGAGCGTATCAATGTTGTCCACGCTTGGCAAGAGCGATAAAACAAACTGATTTTGCTGATTCGCTTCTTCAATTTTCTCAGCAATATTACCCTTACTAACTACTTGACTTTCTAGGGTAGTGATAGCAGTTTTTTTGGTATCAATATTTGTTTGTCCAGCTTGAACTTGATCCCATATTGGCATGACAATGCTAGTCGCCGCATAACCCGCCAGACCAATACCACCAACGCCAATCAAGATTCCTAAAATCTTTGATGTAAGGGTGAAACCAAATAGGGACACACCACCTGCACCACCTTCAATACTTGAAGCATCTCTAACGTTTGTCATTTTATTTGATCACTCCCTGTTGCTTTAATAGATTAACTCTGGTAACTAACCCATCGGCTCCTATTTTCTGGAGTGCAGGCAAGATCTCAGCAGGACTCTTTTTGGTAGTAGCTGTACGGATCTGAAAGTTAACTAAGTTAAAGTTTTTATCAGTAGTACCTTGTTGCAAAATTGATGAAATTAGTTTTGTCTCTGTGTCTTCTAGTAGAGGCGATGCTTTGAGTAATAATAGAAAATCATTTAGCTCATTATAATTAGTTGCTTTTCCACCGAGCGTTATTGACGATGAGGCGGCTCCTTGCGCCGTCGCCGCAACTGATGCTTGGGTGATTGAATCGACCTGAACCGTAATTGGCGTGCGTTTTCTGATGTCATCAGCGATCGCGCTAACAGGTAAATTACCCACAAACAAATTTACCAGTTCGCCAGTTCTCGCTTGGATCGCTTGTAATTGAGTCTCTTGACCTTTTAAAGCCGCGATTCTGCTATTCAGCGCCGCCTCCTTTGCCGTCAAAGCCGAGAGTTCTTGTTGAACTCCTTCATTGGCAGCAGTTAAAAAGAAAAATGCACCGCCAACTAGGGCAAGAGATACTACGGCAACTGCGCTACCGTAGACTAAAAACTGTGAATCAGCGATCGGCTGACGTTCCACAGATTGGGCTTCAGCTTCAGCGCGATCGCTTAAAAAATTAATATCAAGTGTATACATAACAGTTATTTTTAAACCTCCCTCAATCCTAGACCGATAGCAACAGATAGCGCCATGCGCTCCTGTATGGGAATGTCAATGTCTGTAGTTACACCAACAGCCGTAAGCGGATCGACAGCGATCGCGGCAATGCCAAGACGTTGACTAAAGAACTCATTTAGCTGTCCAATACAAGCACCAGGACCTGCAATCAGTAACTGCACAACATCTGAGCCAGGCGACTGACTAGTATAAAAGTCAATTGAGCGCCGTAATTCATCGGAGAGATCGCCAATTACTCGCATGATGGCTGCATCGCCTGGGGCATTACCACCGCCTGCTAAGCTCGCAGTATCCATAGATTGCACAGGCACAACCGTCGAACTCAACATCTCCATATCGGTTGTCCGTCGTGGCGGCAGGTTAATTGCGCGTAACTGAGCATTTTGGATTTGAGCAGTGCCGATCGGGAAGGTGCGTGAGAATTGCGGAACTCCATCAACAGCTACCGTAATTTCCGTGGCTTCGTACTCAATATCCACGATCGCCACTGCTTCAGCTAATGTGCTAAATCTTGCTAACTCATTGTGCATGGCGCGAATGAGAGCAAAACTGCTAACTTCCACAACATCAACTTGGAGTTGCGCTATTTCTAGAGCTTGCATATAACTATCTGTCACTTCTTTTGGTGTTGCCACCATCAAGATTTCGATGCGTTCGATGCCATCGTCATCAAGAGCTATACCCAACTTTTGATAATCCACATCAGCATCTTCGCGAGGGAAAGGTAAGTACAGACTTGCCTCTTGATTAAGCACCATTTCGCGTAATTCTAGATCGGGAATCTCCGCAGGCAAACGGATTAAGCGACTTACTGTTTCGCGACCAGGTAGCGCTGTCGCCACTCTCCTGAGCTTTATTTTTTTGTCTGCTAGCAAACTGCGAATAATTTCTCCCAGCGCTACGGCATCAAGAATACGACCTTCTTCAACTGTTCCTTCAGGAAGCTCGACGCTACCATACGTCACTAGCTTGTAAGAAGAAGGGCCTTTACGGCGCAATTGAACTAGGTTAACTTTCTCGGAAGTGATTTCAATTCCGAGGCCTTTCTTAGACTTTCCGCCAAATTTTAAGCCGAACATAAGCGTGTCTTTATGGGGTTTGGAGCTTTTGTAGCACTGGGCATAAACAATGGAGCGATTATAGACTATAAGTGACCATTGTCAATAGGGCAAGAAAGATAATTATGAATAATGTCGTAAATGCCTGACTTTGCCCTTAATTAACCCTGTTTCTTATAGACGATTTCGGGCATTTTGGCAAATAAAAAAATAAAAAATCTAATTCATTAAAAAGAGAGACAGCGCTAAGCGCTGTCTCTCTTTTTAATGAATTAGATTCTATTTGCTGTTGCGTAGCTGCATTTGCTTATTTTGAATCAAACTTCTAAGACGAGGATTTTGGATTTGTTCAAGCGTAATTTGATTAAATTCTTTGGCAGTAAATCCATAACGACAAATTGCTTCTTCACTGTAGCTGCGTAACTGGGCGCAGAGTGATTGCAAAAATTCTGGCGGATTGGTGAGGTCGCAGACTTTGGTTTGTTGAGATTCTGCGAGATTTGCAACACTATTCCAATTAGGATTGTTCTTGGCAGTGCGGAAAATCTCTAAACGTTTGTTTTCGATCGCATTAGCGGCGGCGGCATAGCGGGGAAGATGGTCATCGCCCAAGGTGACTTTGTTGAGAAAGTTTTGGAGAGATGATGGTTTCACGCAAGTTTGAGCAGAGACGGCTAGGCGATCGCCACTTAGCATTGGCTCCGCGATCGCGCCAATAACGACACATAGACCAAACAGGCTGATTTTGCCTAAGTTTTTACTTAAATATTCTTGAAAATGGTACTTCACATGCCCTTTTAAATCACTTGAATGCCTCTGAGACCAACTATTCATAATCAACTGCCAAAAATACTAGGAACGTAACCTACATAAGTAGGCAAGCATAAAAGTCCTTGAAATCCAGAAAGCTGTAGCGCACGCTGCGCGTACGCTACAGTTTTCTGGGTTTTGGGTTTTATCATGCTTACAAATATTGACTCAAATAGGCTGATTTTGTTGCCGCAAATATGACTGGATAAACGGCTCAAGGTCTCCATCCATCACATTTTGAATATTCGTAGTTTCTTCGCCTGTACGTAAATCCTTGACTAATTGGTAAGGATGAAACACATAGTTACGAATTTGGTTGCCCCATGCTGCTTCCACGATGTCACCACGAATATCCGCGACTTTCTGGGCGCGTTGCTCTTGGGCGATGATTAACAGCTTGGCTTTGAGTAACCGCATCGCATTTTCTTTGTTTTGCAATTGCGATCGCTCCTGCGTACAGCGCACGGCGATCCCTGTCGGCAAATGGGTAATTCGCACCGCCGTTTCTACCTTGTTGACGTTTTGACCACCCTTTCCACCTGCTCGCGTTGTCGTAATTTCGAGATCCTTAGGATCAATTTCTAGATCGACATCTTCTTCGAGCAACGGCATTACTTCTACGCCAGCAAAACTAGTTTGACGCTTATCATTGGCATTAAAAGGCGAAATTCGCACCAGACGATGTGTCCCCTTTTCAGGCGCAAGGTAGCCA
>JBBRQX010000238.1:0-5029 GCA_038225745.1 Pseudanabaenales cyanobacterium
AGCCGCGATCGCCGCAGTCAGTTGTTTCGTCTGGGCGGCTGGATTACACTCACTATTGGCGTATTAACGCTATTAAGAACTAGCGACATGGTGGACTATACGGGGCATGGTGGTTTGATTTTGTTAATTCTTGCCTTAGTTGTACGTCCACTTAATCAAATTTATAAATCTTGCTCAGCATTAATGACCTATCGCAGGGCGATCGGAGTCGGTGCATTTGTTCTATCTCTCGCCCATACATTCCATATGATCGAGCATACTTTTCAATGGAATTTTGATGCTTTATCGTTCATGATTCCACAGCATCAAGTTTCGATTTGGTTAGGTGCGATCGCGATCGCGCTAATGACTCCCGCCGCCCTGACTAGTTCTGATTGGATGGTAAAAAAACTGGGTAAAGCTTGGCGCTATTTACATTTGTTATCGGTTCCCGCTTTGGTTCTCGCCTCCATGCATACGATCGCGATCGGCTCTAACTATCTGGGCGCAATGGAATGGACAGCTAAAAATTGGATTTTGACGATTGGCTGTGCAGCGATTACCGCGATTACGCTCTTGTTGAGATCCTTAAAAATTAAGTAAGCAACCAAGAAAGCTGTGGCGCACGCGCAGCGTGCGCCACAGCTTTCTTGGTTTTATAACAATCCGCCTGTTTCTTGCAAAGAATGTAAGCGATGATAGATACCGCCTTGGGATAAAAGCTGTTGATGGGAACCAACTTCGGCAATTTGACCTTTATCTAAAACTACAATTTGATCGGCTTCGCGCACAGTGCTGAGGCGGTGAGCAATCACAATCGTGGTGCGCGTTCCCTGAATACGGCGCATGGCAAGTTGGATCGATCGCTCTGATTCATAATCAAGACTAGAAGTTGCTTCATCAAATACAAGAATATCAGGATTGACCAATAGCGCTCGTGCAATTCCTAATCGCTGACGCTGACCGCCAGATAGCCGCACGCCTCGCTCACCAACGATGGTGTTATAGCGTTCTGGTAACATATCGAGAAACTCATCAACACTGGCGATCGCGCAGGCTTCTTGGACTTCAGCTAAGGTTGCGGTAGGATTTCCATAAACCAAATTATCCATCAACGTTCCATTAAAAATATCTACCTCTTGATGCACGATCGCCAGACGTTTGCGATATCCCGTAATATCGAGTTCAGTGATGTTTTGACCGTCAATAAAAATACCGCCGCCCATTGGCTCAAAGTAACGGAAGAGCAGTTTTACTAATGTGGATTTGCCTGAGCCAGATCGTCCGACTAGGGCCACAGTTTCATAGGGATTGACCGTGAATTGAATCTTTTCGAGTACGGGGCGATCGCGATCGTAGCCAAAAGTAAGGTTGCGAAATTCCACTTTGCCATCAAAGCGATATTGTGGATATTTAGTATTTGGATGCAAGGCGATCGCTGCATCTTGTCCATCTGGCTGTTTCATGAACTCATGGAAGCGGAGCATTGAGGCATAGCGACGGGCAAAGACTTCTGCTAATAAGCAAATCGGCTTGATTTCTGAATATGCCATACTTGCCAATGTGGAAATAGTGATGAAATGTCCAATCGATATTTTGCCGCCAAAGGTTGCAAATAGCGCTGCTCCAAATACGACAAATTGACAAAATTCCAGCACCGTATCACGCGCCATGCCCAATTTGACATAACCAACATGAATCCCCCAGAGCGAGACTTTTGCTTCACGCACAAGGCGATCGCTTTGGCGTTTATATTCCTTCGCTTCGTTCGCAAAAGCTTTTACAGTTTTGATATTGGTAATAATTTCAGAAGTACGGCTTTCCGTATTCTCTTGATAAGTGTCAAGATTTTCTTCGATTTTTACTAACCCCTTTATCTTCTGCAAACTTACAATTAGTACCAAAATAAATGAAACTAAAAAGAAGGCCGAAATCCACCAATAGATCGCGCAGATAATCGCAAAAATACCGAGGATTCGTATAAATTTAGGGATCAATTGTCCTGCGATTTCAGGATATGACCATAGATGATTGGCTAAGCCCCGCGCCACTCTCCCCGCAATCCGTCCAGGATTATTCTCATCGTAAAACTCAATCGGTAAAGTCAAGATTTTGGCGATCGCTTTTTGCGATTGATCGCGACGAGTTTTGATCGCAATTTCCCAATGGAAATTATTCGCAATCCAGACCTGTATTGGCGCACGCAGCACCGTTACCACAAAAATCGAAGCTGATAAAATGATTAATGAACTTGCTTGATCGACCGATTGCCCAAATATCGCCGCCGTCGCCGTGATGAAGCTATCAACTTCGCGATCGAGCGATCGCCCTGACAACACATTCAATATTTGTCCAACCGCATAGGGAACGGTCAGATCGATAAGTTCAAACAAACTCGAACCTGCAATGCTCCAGATCGCCACTGTTCGATAGCGCTTAAAGTAACGTACTATGTCCCAGAAATTTGCTTTCATGGTCGTTAAAGTCCAAAATAAAATAATTTAGTCGAATTTATACTGCTTAAGAAACCATTTAAGAATTTCTCTCTAAGGTTAAAAGCTTTAAAAGATCCCCCTCAATCCCCCTTAAAAAGGGGGAAGAATTAATTAATTCTCCCCCCTTTTTAAGGGGGGCTGGGGGGATCTAAAATGTCAACACAGTGCGAATAGCTTCGCCCTTGTGCATTAGGTCAAAAGCTTCATTGATTTGCTCGATCGCCATCACATTCGTAATCAAACTATCAATATCGATTTTTCCTTCCATATACCAATCGACAATCTTCGGCACATCAGTCCGCCCCTTCGCGCCACCAAAGGCAGTCCCTTTCCAAACTCGACCAGTCACCAATTGAAATGGACGAGTGCTGATTTCTTGCCCCGCACCCGCCACACCGACAATCACACTCACTCCCCAACCCTTGTGACAGCATTCAAGAGCTTGACGCATGGTTTCAGTTCTGCCAATACATTCAAAGCTATAGTCTGCACCGCCTTTAGTTAAGTCCACTAGATAGGGAACGAGATCGCCTTCCACTTCTAGAGGATTTACAAAATGCGTCATCCCCATTTTTTCGGCAAGGGCGCGTTTTTTAGGGTTAATATCTACACCAATAATCATGTTTGCACCGACCATGCGACAGCCTTGGATTACATTCAAGCCGATGCCACCTAAGCCGAAAACAACCACATTAGAGCCATATTCCACTTTGGCAGTATTAATCACAGCGCCGATACCTGTAGTTACGCCGCAGCCGATATAGCAGACCTTCTCAAATGGTGCATCATCACGAATTTTTGCAACGGCAATTTCAGGGAGAACAGTATAATTTGCAAAAGTGGAAGTTCCCATATAGTGATGAATTTTTTCACCGTTAAAAGAGAAACGACTAGTTCCATCGGGCATTAAGCCCTGCCCTTGGGTGACGCGGATCGCTTGACAGAGATTGGTTTTACCACTAAGGCAATAAGAGCAGTTGCGACATTCAGGAGTATAAAGAGGAATCACGCGATCGCCTACTTTGAGAGAGGTCACACCTGCGCCCACTTCAACCACGACACCCGCGCCTTCATGTCCGAGGATGGCAGGAAATAAGCCCTCTGGATCGGCTCCAGAGAGAGTAAAGGCATCGGTATGACATACGCCTGTAGCCTTGATCTCGACGAGGACTTCACCTGCTCTGGGCGGATCTAGTTGGACGGTCTCGATTTTGAGGGGCTGTCCTGCGGCAAAGGCGACTGCGGCTTTTACGTCCATGAATATTATTGTGTCTCTGAATTTATTGCTGACCAGTTACATAAAATTATAGAGGGGACACATAGGTTGCCGCCTGAACTGTCAATAACGTTATCATTGGTATTGTGGCAATTTGTCCAAATAAACCTATGACTCAAACTTCTCTACCACCTTTACCAATCCAAGAACCACAACCAAAGCAACCCGATCGCCCCATGCCGAATTTTTTGTCGGCGGACTTTCGGCAAGAAGTGACCGCTTTAACCACGCGGCTATTTATTCAACTGCGTCGTCGCCCCACCACCTTAATCGCAGGTATATTGCAGCCTCTGAGGTGGTTATTGTTGTTTGGCGCATTATTTAGCGGTTTGCCTAAAGGTTTGGTCGGTGATGGTCAGACCTATGTGCAGTTTTTAGCGGCGGGGATCATTGTATTTACAGCATTTAGCAGTGCGCTTAATTCAGGATTGCCAATGTTATTTGATCGCGAATTTGGTTTTCTCAATCGCATCTTAGTCGCGCCATTAGTTTCAAGATTTTCAATTATTGCCGCTTCTGCGATTTTTATCATCGCTCTGAGTACGCTGCAAACCTTGGCGATCGTCTCGGTCAGCGGCTTGATGGGGGCGGGATTGCCGAGCTTGAGTGGATTAGCAGTGATGGCGCTAATTTTGATGTTGCTGATCGTCGATTTTACGATGCTGAGCTTAGGGCTTGCTTTTGCAATGCCGGGACATCAGGAGATGTTGGCGTTTATTTTCTTGGTGAATTTGCCATTGATGTTTTCTAGTACCGCCCTCGCGCCCCTTGCTTTTATGCCGACTTGGTTGCAATGGATCGCCAGCCTCAATCCGTTATCTTGGGCGATCGAGCCAATTCGTTATGTGTATAGCCATAGCACATGGGCATGGGATAGCGTGGTGTTTATTGCGCCTTGGGGCAGTATGACGATCGCAAATTCGGCGATCGCTCTATTAGGGTTCGGCATATTTGTGAGCATCTTCATTCGTGGTACTTTGCGCCGAGGCGTGGCATGATCCCCGAAACAGGTGAAGTTACTGCTTTTCCTGAGGTTCAGCCCTTTGCAGATAATTGGTCATATCTCAAAGCAGAGCTAGCATGGCTCGATCGCGTATTGATGCGATCGCTAGCTAAGCAACGCCAAAATAATCAAGAAGTCGATCGCGTTGCCAAGTCTGCCGCCGATCGCGCCACGAGTCATTGGTGGAAAGGTTTTATTGCGATCGATCCATCTAAAGGCGGCGGTCAGGTTCCCAAACATTCACCGCAAATTCCGCATCCCCTCGGACGTTATGGC
>JBBRQX010000239.1:0-4996 GCA_038225745.1 Pseudanabaenales cyanobacterium
ATTTTTTTCTCCTTCTGTAGAGATATAGTTACCACGGTTTCGAGCTATAAACAAAGGATCAATCCATTGTGGAGAGTAATCAAAAATAAGATTTTTAGAAATATCAGATTTGGTGATTCGGATAAGCTCTTCTTTAAGTATTTCTAGCGATCCTAATGGCTTAGTAAAACTCTGATCATGACGATAAGCGATGATTAAGGTATAGCGTAGAAAAGTGCTGCTAGCTTTTGCTTCTTGCCCTAAATCATCTACTATTCCTTGTTTAGCTATAATCATTTCTGCTTCAAAGCTCATTTCTGTGTCATATACATCACCTACACGATGAAAAAGGCTACGCACATCAGAAGTTCTGCCTTCTTCGTCCCTAATTGAACGAGCCGCTTCTATCAAAGATTTCTCGCTCAAAGCACTCAAAAACTGAATAGCATCAAAAAGATTCGACTTACCTACCCCATTAGCGCCAGCAATACAGGTAAATGGAGAAAATCGGATATCCACATCTATTAAATTTTTAAAACCAGATACCTTTAAACGTGTGAGCATAGTATTTTTGTATAACGGTATATGAGATCGCTTTACCAAAAATTGGAATTATCCCCAATTCTAGTACAGTCTTAACGATGAAGAATAGCAATATGCGATCGCCTTAACACTTACTTCTGATGATGGATTCATGCGATCGCTGATTTACTAGACCGAAGCCCAGTCTAAGTAGCCAGTAACCAACAAATCGTTACCAACTTGCTGAAACTGCGATCGCGATAGATTCATCGCATCAGTCATCAGCATTAATCCCAAGTCGTCAATGGGACTAGGAGCCGTAAATCCACCAATTAACTTAGGGGCAATAAAGGCATAGATTTTTTGTACCATTTTCGCTTTGATTGCGGCTGCACCTAATCTCCCTCCGCATTCCCATAGGACGGTATTGCAACCTCGCTTACCTAATTCTTGCATCACGATTTCAGGTGATATGTCATCTAGTTCCAAGACTTCAACTTGGCGATCGCGTAGCTTTTGTTTAAGTTGAAGATTTTTATTAGGCAAAGTGATTAAGAGAGTTCTCTCGGTGTCAGTAATCTGCCATAAATTTGCGCGATCGGGCAGATCGCAGCTTTGAGAAACCACCACTCGCAAAGGATTGTGCTGACTCAATCCATGAGTTGTCAAATGTGGATTGTCGAGCCTGACTGTATTTCCGCCCGTAATGATCGCCTCACAGCCAACCCGTAAATCATGCACCATTCGCCGCGCTTCTGTTCCTGTAATCCAGTAGCTATGCCCTGAAGTTGTCGCAATTTTGCCATCAAGGGTCATCGCATACTTAAAAATGCCAAAGGGCAAATTAGTTTTCACACGATGGAAGAAGGCTTCATTTAGTTCTAAACATTGCTGTTCCAAAATGCTAGTCGTCACATTAATACCCGCAGCCATTAGGCGATCGCGCCCAGTTCCAGATACACGCGGATCAGCATCGATCGCCCCAATTACCACATTCCCAATCCCTGCTTGAATGATTGCTTCTGAGCATGGCGGTGTGCGTCCGTGATGGTTGCAAGGCTCAAGGTTGACATATAAGGTGCTACCTCGCAGATCTTCGCCAGTTTGTTGCGCTGCCCGAATTGCAAATATTTCTGCATGAGGTTCACCTGCCTTGAGATGAAAACCTTCACCTAAGCTCTGTCCATTCTTGACAATCACGCTCCCCACCATTGGGTTTGGGGCAGTTTGTCCTCTTGCTTGCTTAGCGAGATCGATACAGCGTTGCATCCAGCGATCGTGCAGAGCAGAGGGTAATTTATTCTCTTTATTCTCGATCATGAACGCTTAATCTGATTGATTTGCGCTTGCAGTTCATCAATTTGACGCTTGAGGCGATCGGCTTCACTCTCAGGCTTTTTCGCTTCCGCAGGACTTGGCGAAACATCAACTGCGCCAGTCGTATCGCCGCGCTTATAATTGCCAGCCTTAATATTGCGATACTCTTCCGAATCTGCCCATTCGCGAATATAGTGAACACGCTCGACTGGGAACGGATGACTGAGCATCGAGCTAGCGCCAAAGCCGTTGTAGAGCATAAATTTATAAATCTGATTAAGATTATCCTTATCAAGTTCTTGATAATCATGCGACTGACGGATAAACTCAGGCAAGCTCAATTCATGGGCGAAAGCAGAACTTCCACCCGATAGCTTCATCATCGCGGTGAGAACTGTATCGAGGTCATCAGTAACTAAAAAGGCGGCGCGATCGCTTGATAGTTCAGCTTTGCGTCGCCATTCAAAAAAAGCATAAATCAAGCCACTGCTGACAACGCCGCCCAGCCCAAAAGTCATTTCGCTAATGGTCGAGACAACGCCCATCAACCACATCGCCATCTGGATCAGTGTCGTGTGACCACATTTGATATGACCAAGTTCGTGGGCTAGCACAGTGCGAATTTCTTCTTCGGTTAGTAGATCGAGCAATCCCGAATTAATCACAATGTAGGGATGATCTTTACCGAGGGCGTAGCTATTTGCGGCAGGATTTTGCGAAACAAATAGAGTTGGTTCGGGCTGCACATCGAGGTCGGCGACACATTCTCGAAAGATGCGATGGATGGTCGCATATTGGCGATGACTGACCTGAATGCTATTGCCGATGTGGTAAATAGTTTGCGGACGCTCATACATAAATTCGACAAATTTCCCCGCCACCAGATCGAAACCGGGGACACTGCGGAGGGCTTGTTCGGCTTGGCGATCGAGGGGATGGCGAAAGGCTTCGTTAGAAATTCCTGTATAACGTGGCATAGTTTTATCCGTTCGTTTGTTCGCGACTTGCTCCATTTTATCTACAAACAGGAAATGTGGCGCTTAGCACCACATTTTTTGTTAAAACCCAAAAAGCTGCGCCGCAGATTTTTGGGTTGAGTGATCTAGATAATTTTTTGAAAGTGCCGCTTTGCGGCACTTTCAAAAAATTATCTGGGTTGTATGGCAGCGCCTTGCGTTGTAATTAAGCTGATGTGCCTTTAAGTTGCAAGATGATTGTGCCGCGCTTCGCGCGGCACAATCATCTTCTGGCTTTTGATATGCATTTTAAGCGCAGATCAGCTTAATGCCATATTGGAGAAATAATTTTTATCTTTTATTCGTACATTAACTATGCTGACGACTGCGATAAAATATAATTATGCAAGTTCGTCAGAGTCTCACCTATAGCAGCATCGATTCTAAATCTCTGCACGATTGGATTGTTAAAGCGATCGCGCAATCACAGATCACAGCGTCACCGATTTTACTTAGTTACTCTCAAAACTGGGAGTGCATCAATCCTCTATTGCTGTTGGCAAGCAAGTCCGATTCGCAACAACCAAAATTTTATTGGGAACAGCCTCACGCCGATTTAGTATTAGCGGCGGCGGGTTCGGTGGCGGAGATATCAGTTCCTAATCACGATCTGAGCGATCGCTTTGATTGCGCCAAAAAATTTGTCAAAACCCATTTAGCTAACGCGATCATAGCTAAGCATCCCGATCTTGCCGAATCAGAAATTCCGATTCATGTGGTTGGCGCTTTCTCGTTTTATGGCAATGGTAGTAATGTTCACGATTGGCTAGATTTGGCGAAACAAGATCATGATCAACAGGATTACAAACCAGAAATTGAGTTTCCGACTTTACTTTTTTTTATTCCCCGTTGGATGGTGCGCCATAAAAATCAAAACTGTACTTTGACGCTAAATCATTATATTCAACCTTGGGATAATGCCGATGAAGTAATGGAACGCATAGAGGATTTGCGATCGCATTTACAAGCAAGTTCTAATTACGAAGCGCCCACAGTCCATGAAGTGAGCAAAATCATTGAGGTGCAGGGACAGCAAATCTGGACGGAGATCGTCGAACGAGCTTTAACTTTGATTCATCAGGGGCATTTTGAAAAGGTGGTTTTGGCTAGGGCGTTGGATGTGTTAGCCGATCGCAATTTCGATCCGTTTCAGGTGTTGCATGTCCTGCGCTGTGAATATCCTGAATGTATTTCCTTTTTATTAGATTGTGGTGCTGGCAAGACATTTTTGGGCGCAACTCCTGAAGTGGTGTTGCAGTTTCGATCGCAAAGCGATCGCCTCTGGTTACGCAGTGATGCCCTCGCAGGCTCGATCCAACGCGGCAAATCGGTACAAGAAGATCGAATTTTAGGAGAGCGTCTGCTCAGTAGTGAAAAAGATATGCGCGAACATCAATTTGTGATTCATTCTATTTGCGATCGCTTGCAAAGTATGGGCGCGGCGATCGATCCGCAAGTAAATACTGGCTTGTTGAAGCTCTCGAATGTGCAGCATTTGCACACACCGATTACCGCTCAAATCGATAATCCTGATTGGTTAATTGCTCTTGATATTTTGCAACAGTTACACCCAACTGCCGCCGTCGGTGGTGAACCCAGAGATCGCGCTGTTTGCTTTATGCAGCAATGGGAAGCTTGCGATCGCGGTTGGTATGCGGCTCCGATCGGTTGGCTAAATGGTAATGGCGAAGGAACTTTTGGGGTGGGGATTCGAGCAGGATACATTCAAGGCGATCGGGCGAGGATCTTCGCTGGTGCAGGGATTGTCGCAAATTCGCAAGTTGAGAATGAGCAAAGTGAAACCACGATTAAGTTTGCAGCGTTGTTAAAAGCGTTGGGAGCGCTTTAGGAGTGATTAGCGATCGCTTAAAAAGCGATACCAAGCTGCCGCAATATCAATATCAGTAAATTTAATATTAGGCATTTCGCCCGTTTTCAAAACTAATTCCAAAGAAATATTCTTAGCATTCAAGGGAAATTCAGCATCTTTTTGATCATAAAACTTGTTATCAATCCGAAATCTAATCCGCTCTATCTCTTCAAAAGTAACTGTTTGAATATCGATGGGATCTTTGCGGGTTGGTTTTCCCCACGTCAGACGATCGCCTTTTTGACCTAATACGGCATAAATGTCGTATTTGTGACGTTCAAATTGTTCAGCC
>JBBRQX010000240.1:0-4965 GCA_038225745.1 Pseudanabaenales cyanobacterium
ATTAAATCTTATTCTCAATACTATAGTATAACTTTGCTATTTATGGGGATCTAAAAAGACTAAAGCGAATAAATTCGCTCGTCCGATTTTCATCTCAGGTCTGAAGACGCTGAGCTTTCAATCTGTCGTATTATTCTGTAATTTGGTGTTACATTTTTCAAAGTCTAAATTGAAAGTCTAAATTGCTAAGAGGCAACAATAATTTTGTCTGGTAACGAAGAAAAAATCACAGAGATGCAGACTCAACAATCTGCTCCCCAATCCACGAAGCGATCGCTACTGAATATCGCGACGGTTGTGGCGATCGCAACTTTAGTAAGTAAAATATTTGGACTATTGCGTCAAGTGGCGATCGCGGCGGCATTTGGCAACGGCACAGCCTATGGCGCGTATAACTTTGCTTATGTGATTCCTGGATTTTTACTGATTTTGCTCGGCGGCATTAATGGGCCATTTCATAGTGCGATCGTCAGTGTGTTAGCAAAACGCGATCGCAAAGAAGTCGCTGCCATCATCGATAGCATCACCACGATCGTTACAGGGATTTTATTGCTGGTGAGCATTGCGCTGGTGATTTTCGCGGAACCATTGCTACATTTAGTCGCTCCCGGCCTATTCGTACCCGAAGCCGATTTACTTGCCAAAGGGATTTCTCTCGAAACCATTCAAAATTTGAAGATTACTAAAGATATTGCAATTCAGCAATTTCAGATCATGGCTCCGATGGCAGTCTTAGCTGGACTAGTCGGGATCGGCTTTGGGGCGCTGAATGCTGCCGATGCTTACTGGTTGCCTTCGGTGAGTCCGATATTTTCTAGCTTGACGGTACTAATTGGCATTGGTGGATTGTTTTGGACAATGGGCAGCAAAATTTTGTTGCCAGAAAATGCAATGTTAGGCGGTGCAGTGCTAGCTTGGGCAACCCTCGCAGGGGCAGTTTTGCAATGGCTGGTGCAGTTGCCTGTGCAAATGAAAGCTGGCATGGGTGGATTCAAACTGCGGTTTGACTTTCAACGACCAGAAGTCAAGGAAGTGATGAAGATCATGATCCCCGCCACTTTTTCATCGGGGATGCTGCAAATTAATGTTTGGACAGATTTATTTTTTGCTTCATTTCTGCCCAATGCGGCGGCGGCAGTATCAGCGATGGGCTATGCAGGGCTATTAGTGCAAACGCCCTTAGGAATTTTGTCGAATGTGATCTTAGTGCCATTACTTCCTGTGCTATCAAAGCTCACTGATCCTGAAAACTGGGGCGAACTAAAAGAGCGCATTCGGCAAGGGTTGATGCTGACCGCTTTAACGATGTTGCCATTGAGTGCCTTGATGGTGGCGCTTGCCCTGCCGATCTCACAGGTGGTTTATGAGCGCTATGCATTCGATAGGGAAGCTTCAGAGCTAACAGGAGTAGTTTTGATGGCTTATTCGGTGGGGATGTTTGTTTATTTGGGGCGCGATGTCTTGGTACGAGTGTTTTATGCCCTTGGCGATGGTGATACTCCTTTTAAAATCAGTATCGTTAATATTTTTCTGAATGGCATATTTGATTATTTTTTAGTCCAAAAATTTGGCGTGGCGGGGCTGGTACTTGCCACGATTTCCGTAAATGTGATTTCGATGGTGGCAATGCTTTGGATTCTCGATCGCCGTCTCAATGGAATGCCTCTAAAAAGTTGGAGCATCACCATTTTAGGATTATTCACCGCCAGTGCGATCACAGGTGGTGCGAGTTGGAGTATTTATAACTTCCTGAGTCGGGATTTTGCCAGTATGACTGCTGTGCAAAGATTTGCGGGTGAGTTAGGTGGCATCGCGATCGCCAGTGCAATTGGCTTAACCATATTTGGGGCGATCGCCATGCAAATGAAGATCCCTGAAATTCAAACCTTAACTAATCAAATCAAACGCCGCTTTTCGCGCTAGGAGTGACAGCATTAATGGCGATCGCATCGGAGATATAGCAGACTCCACCAAATTTCTTAGTGACGGGTTTGAGTTTGTCAACCAATAACTTAGTTTTGTCTTCCAAAAAGAAAGCAATCACATAGTCATTTTCCAACATACTCATATCGAGATCGCCTGAATTAGTACCCCTAACGCCTTTGCCAACTACATTCCGAATCACAGTGTAGTTCAAAACACCAACGTTTTCTAATACCTTGATAATTTTGTGAGACTCAACAGAGTCAGATATAATTTCGATCCTTTTCACTGGCTGCATAGTTTTATCTCTACCAAAATAGATTAATTACATACATATATAAAGGAATTCCCACAATAATATTGAAGGGAAATGTAACCGCGAGCGCCGTAGAAACATAAAGGCTAGGATTTGCTTCTGGCACGGTTAGACGCATGGCAGCAGGTACGGCAATATAGGACGCACTGGCGCATAGCACCGCAAACAACAACGCATTGCCCTGCGATAGTGAAATTAATTTAGCGATCGCGATGCCTACACCAGAATTCAAAATCGGCATCAAAATCGCAAAAGCAATTAAGAAAAAACCAGTTTTTTGCAAATCTTTAATTCTTTTGGCGGCGACTAAGCCCATGTCCATCAAAAAGAAAGTCAACACGCCATAAAACATATCTTGGGTAAAGGGCGATAAAACGTGCCAACCTCTTTCGCCTGTCAAGCAACCAATGATCAGGCTCACGACCAGTAAAAATACAGAACTATTTAAAAAAGCTTCGCGCAATACTTCTGACCAAGCAAATTCGCTAGCTTCACCTTTTTTTGCTTTCTCTTCAGCCGTAAACAGGTTAACGAGGATCAATCCCACAATAATTGCTGGTGATTCCATCAATGCAAGAGCAGCGACCATATAGCCATCAAACGCGATCCCCAACTGGCTCAGGAATGAACTCGCCGTGATAAATGTAACCGCACTAATCGAGCCATAAGTTGCCGCGATCGCTGCTGCATTATAGGAGTCAAGCTTGATTTTAAGAATGAAAAATGAATATACGGGGACAACACAAGCCATCATGATCGCAGCAAGCATGGTCAGCACAACTTCTTGACTGATGCCACTTTTGACGAGTTCGACACCACCCTTAAAACCGATCGCCAATAATAAATACAGCGAGAATAATTTGGGAATGGGCGGCGGAATTTCTAAATCTGATTTGACCAGTACCGCAATCATGCCTAGAAAAAAGAACAAAATCGGCGGATTAAGAACATTAGAAACAATTAGGTCTAAATCCATTGAGACAGATCCATATAAAAGAATTTTTTAAAATTAGACGATTAACACTTGAGGACAGTCTACCGAATTGTATAGCGATCGCCTGTCAAGTTCTGGTGTCGAGAATCAAGAGAAGCAATTCATTACATATTAGTTATCGTCAATATTTAAGATTGCCAACTATTTTGAATCTCTTGTTACCCAATCTTGATCCTTATCTTAGGGTTTACCAAAAAGTAAATGATCCCATTACTTAAGAAAATTGCTGCTATAGGAGTGGGCGATCCCAGTGATTTCTAAGGTAAATAAAGGATCGATTATTTTCTGACTGTCTCTTATATGCCACATCGCTCTTTATTCATAGATTTAAGTCTATGTAATGCATAATAAATTCACAAAAAAAAACACAAATAATTACTGTAAGATCTGCGTCAATCTTTGTAAAAAAGATTATTACCAGTCTATTTAATTAGAAACTTTCAAAAATGAAAAAATTAATTGCTTCTATCTCCCTTTTGTCAGTCTTAGGATTGGTTCTTATAGAATTGCCAGCGCATGCTACTCCTCGTTGGCTCAGAAAACTTGATCCAACTGATAAAAACAGTAAAGTCAATGAAGTCGGTAGAAAGATTGATCCAACTAACCCAAACTCTGCGGGTGGAAGATTGGTGAAAAAAGCTTTCCCAGTAGCTTGTGGTGTAGCAGGTGCTGTAGTAGCTGCTCCAGCAACTTTGACAGGAGCAGGTGTTATTGTAACGGGGGCAGCAGCATCTAGTTCTTACGTGGGTTGTTACCAGGTAATTACAGATGTGCAGAAGTAAAAAATTTTGGACAGTTGTTTAGGGGACGCGATGTGTAACTAAAAGTCTGGAACACTTGGTGTCTTCTGATGAATTGATTAACTTGCGAGATCTCGAATGGCTCGAACATTTTAAGGGACGTAAATCAGATAACCTATGTATTTCAAAAACCAAGCATTATTCGGACGGCTTCGCCCTCTGAATAATGCTTGGTTTTTATTTAATTTGCAATCCTTAACTCAATAACTCAACATAGAGTTGCACATCGCGTTATCATCGCGTTATCAAAGTAATTCAACATATAGCCTCAAGGTTGATACAGCCTCTTAGGAGAATAAGAATAATATCTAAACAGGCTATAGCATAGAGCAATGTATCATCTTTGCGAGAATATCAAGATGTCAGCGATCGCAACTCCTCCCATTCAGCAGCAAATAAATTCACCGCCCCATCAAACCATTATCAATGAATGGGTAGCTGCTTCATGGGAAGAATTTATGCAGATCGTCGAAAATCCCCAATACGAGGATGCTCACTTTTATTACAACCAAAATCAAAGTAGGCAAATGCGGATCGAAATGATGCCTGTAGTTTGCGATCAATCTCTTGATCATGGAATGATTGTCTTTGCTGTTGGACTGTACTGCACATTAGCCAAAATTCCCGCAAGGGGTTTGATTAACTGTTGTTACATTAAAATTGGCGTAAGTGCTTTTCAGCCTGAGATCTCTTACTACATCGGAGATTCAGTTATTTCGCTATCACGTACTAAATCATTTATGAGCCTAGACGAATCACCTGTACCGAATTTAGTTATTGAAATATCTAGCTCTACTCTTAACGATGATTTAGGTAAAAAGCGCTTGATTTATGAAAAATTGGGGGTTAGTGAATATTGGGTAGTTGATGTCCAAGAGGTGAAAATTATTGCCTTTGAAATGATCGCTGATGGTGGCAGTCGGCAGATTACC
>JBBRQX010000241.1:0-4947 GCA_038225745.1 Pseudanabaenales cyanobacterium
ATAACTGGCTCAACAAAAAATATGAATTTTTTGACACGAAAATCAATCGCTTGATCCAAAATGCTTTCCATGCGATCGCGATTGATGAAATCCGTAAGTCATTTCCAGTTACCCCGATGGATAAGAGCGATGGTGCAGAACCCCAAATTCATCAGTTATGGTTTGGGGGAGATCATGGTTGTATCGGCGGTGGAACTATAGCTACTTATGGCTTATCGGATATCACGTTAAATTGGATGATAGAGCAGGTTGAAAATCTAGGGCTAGCGATCAGCCGCGATCGCCTCGATCATAAAATCAATCCTCGCTTTGATACTCCTTTTAATAATGAACCTACTGGCTTATTTAAACTGGATGGAAAAGTTTGGCGCAAAATGGAAGGAGATATTACGTGTCTGCACGAAACGGTGAAGCAACGTTGGCAGCATGATGTTAATTACCGCCCCAAAAATCTAGTACATCTACTCCCTTCCCAGTGAAAGATTAGACGTTGCGGCGCTCCGCGCCGCAACGTCTAATTCGTGGGTTTTAATGTCTATTTTTATACTGGGAAGGGAGTAAGTACGCATTTAGGTAACTGATGTTACGCGGAGAGTCCTAAAAGCTTCACCCCCTCCCTCAGAGCAGGGCTGGGGGCGACGGTCTTGGAAACTTCCACGTAACAGCACTAATGATATAAAGAAGCTATGGACAAATTCATCCCAATCGCTTTTCTTAAGCAAATTTCTGGCGATCGCCAAGATCGTGGTGAGATTGTAGCGACTTTGGGCGATCGCGTAGTTACGCTAGGACGTGATCCTAGTTGTGAAATTGCGATCAATATCAATATCTATGGCTCAGTGTCCCGCCACCATGCTGAAATCCGTCCGATCTTGGCTAGGCAAAAGTTTGAGGGTTGGGAAATTTGCGATCTTGATAGCGCCAATGGCACATTTATTAACGATCGCCGCTTGTATAGTTGCTATCCGCTCAAAGATGGCGATCGCATTCAATTAACTAAAGATGGCCCCCAATTTATATTTGAGCTAGAGTCTAGTCCTGTCACAACTTTAAAAACTGATGACAATTTGCGTCCGCGATCGCAGATTACCAGCATCACCCTCACAAAGCTATTACCAATTTTCTCCACAGGCAACGATCTTTGGAAGCAAACTTATTTCTTTTCAGGAATTGCCACTGTGGGATTTGTGGTGATGATGTTTGCTTTTTTGGGGCAACCACAACTATTTAATCTCACGATTTCCGTATACATCAGCCTTGCCGCCTATTACTTTGTCTATCAACTGTGTGGCAAAGCCAAACCTTGGTGGGTAATTTTAGGAGCGGCGCTATTTACGGCACTGATACTCAGAAGTCCGATCTTGCAAATATTTATCTGGTTTTTTTACAAGGTTTTACCAGGAACTGCACCAACAGGTCAGGTTAGTTTTGTGAGTGTCTTGAGCGCCATGTTTTTTGGCGCAGGTCTGATGGAGGAGTTACTCAAATCTTTACCAGTTTTTGCGCTCTGGTTTATGGGCTTAAATTTTGGCAAAAAATGGCGATCGCATATTGGCATCAGTGAGCCATTGGATGGAATTTTGATTGGTGCGGCTTCGGCAGTTGGGTTCACGCTGACCGAAACTTTGGGACTATATGTACCAAACATGATCCAAAGTATTACCGCTCAAGCTGGAAGTGCAGAAATAGCCGAGCTTACAGGATTGCAGTTATTAATTCCCCGTGTACTTGGCTCGGTGGCGGGACATATGGCTTATAGCGGATATTTTGGCTATTTCATCGGATTGAGTATTCTCAAACCTTCTCTACGTTGGCAAATTCTCACGATTGGTTATCTCAGTTCGGCTCTGCTTCATGCGCTTTGGAATACGAGTGCATTGGTGAGTTTTTGGCTATTGGCAATAGTGGGCGGTATTTCCTATGCATTTTTAGTAGCAGCAATTCTCAAAGCTCATAGTTTTTCATCAAGGGAATAGGAAGGTTAAAGACAACCTTACAATTAGCATTCCCCTTGATGATACAAATGAAGAAAATGGAGCTTTAAAAGTTATCCCAAGATCTGATTGTAAAGGTATTTATAGTCCTGAAAACAATAATTTGAGAACTGGAATCGAAAATATTTGCAGACTCAAAAAAGGTGGTATCATGCTCATGAAGCCATTACTTCTAGAATCATCCATATAAAATTTAGTAAAATCAACCTCCTAAATAGCTTAAATTGGTCAGAGTTTATGATTTTCCAAGCATCAGCAAAATCAAAAGAATTAGATAAACTCCCTAAGGAGGCGGAAGAGCAGCACTTTGTTTTTCCGAATCGATATTCATGGAAAGAATTTAAGACACTTTCTGCTTTAATTGGTGATTCGCGTGCGATCCATCTCAATTATCTTGACGGACTTATCGAGATTATGACCACATCTCCAGCCCATGAAATCATCGTGCATTTACTCTCAATGTTATTAGGGATTTATTTTGCAGAAAAGGATATCGATTTTATTCCCACAGGTAGCGCCACTCTAGAATCAGAAGCTAAAGGTGCAAGTGTTGAACCAGATCTGTCTTTTTGTTTTGGGAATAAGATTGGCGATCGCGATTTGGCAATAGAGGTAATTTTCACGAGTGGCAATGTATCGAAGCTAGAGCGTTACCGTCGCTTTAATACGAAGGAAGTTTGGTTTTGGGAGAATGGTAAGTTTTCGCTCTACTATCTGCGTGAAAATGGCTATGAGAAGATATTGCAGAGTGAATGTTTACCTAATCTCAATTTAGAATTACTTGCTCGTTGCCTACTGATGGCAGAGCCAAAGGCTGCACTCAAATTGTTTCAACAAGAACTATAGGCGATATTGTCGATACACATTACTGGCGGCGCGATGTAAGAGTGAATGGCGATAGACTAGCGATCGCATATCTTCGCAATAACCACCACCGATCACACAGGCGACAGGAAAACCTTGAGAGGCACAAGTACTCAATACCTGCATATCTCGCCGATATATCCCTGCATCGGTGAGGGCTAACTTCCCTAAGCGATCGCCGATATGTGGATCGACACCTGCATCATAAAGAACCAGATCGGGCTTAATTTCGCTGAGCAAATCAGGTAAATGGGCGGCGAGAGTGCGTAAATATTCATCATCTTCCATCCCTTCCGCCAAAGGGACATCGCGATCGCTGATTTGTGTAATAGAGGGAAAGTTGATTTGGCAATGCATTGAGAAAGTGAACACACTTGGCTGATTCTGAAAAATTAAAGCCGTGCCATCACCTTGATGTACATCCAAATCGACAATCAATACTTTTTTGATTAAACCTTCACTTAGCAGAACTCGCGCCGCGATCGCCAGATCGTTAAATATACAAAAGCCTGAACCATAACTAGGAAAAGCATGATGGGTTCCACCTGCGGTATTGCAAGCTAAGCCATGAGCTAGTGCCAATCTTGCGGTTAGCAATGTGCCGCCCACTGCAATTCTGGTGCGATAGGCGAGTTCTGGACTCCAAGGTAATCCGATGCGGCGTTGGGCTTTAGGATCGAGACTACCCTGCCAATATGCGTCAACATATGCGCGATCGTGGACTAGAGCGATCGCCTCCAAATCTGGCAACTCAGGGCTGAAAAATTGCTCTGGTCGTGCCACTCCATCCGCTAGCAGCATCTCGTACAGCAAGCGAAATTTTCCCATCGGAAAACGATTGGTATTCGCAATCGGCGCGACGTAATTTGGGTGATAGGCGATCGGTAAGTCCATAGGTTTCTAGAAGCGACAAGCTTCCTTCAACCATGTTGTTTGCTCATCTGTAAGCATCGGCGACAACTTCTCCACAACCGAGACATAGTATTTTTCTAGCCATACGATTTGTTGAGGATTAAGCTTTTGGCGATCAATTAGTTTCTTGTCAAAAGGAATATAGGTCAGTGATTCAAATTCGTACCAAGGTACAGAATTTGGAATAGATTCTGCAACTTGTTTCACAAAATAAAGATTTTCCAAACGAATACCACCCCATTTCGGTTGATAGTAACCTGGTTCGATACTGTTGATTGTGCCAAGATCGAGAGATTGATTCACGCGCTTGCTGATACCGTTAGGGCCTTCATGGACATTCAGAAACACGCCGACACCATGCCCCGTCCCATGTCCATAATCAAGTCCACTTTGCCATAGCGAAGAACGCGCAATTCCATCAATTTGACTGCCCGTAGTTCCTTTGGGGAACCTTTGCATCGCGCAATTGATATGAGATTTAAGAACTTCTGTATAGCGATCGCGTTGTTCATCAGTGGGCGTGCCAATGCTAATAGAGCGCGTGTCATCGGTCGTACCGCCATAAAACTGCGAACCAGAATCTAATAGCAGCAACTCACCATTTAGTAATTTACAATCAGGATTAGGATTACTGTAATGCACAATCGAGCCATTCGCACCAGCACCTGCGATCGTTGGAAAACTGAGATCGTAAAAGCCTTCCTGTTGTTTGTATAAACCTTCAATCTTATTCGCAACATCCTTTTCGCTAATAGAATGACCAGCATCAATTTGTGATTCTATCCATTGCAGAGTAAGGGTTTTTGCCCAGCTAGCTTTAAGGTTTGCTTGCTGCATTTGCGCGATTTCTACAGCATTTTTGTGCGCCTTAAAAGTCTCGACAGGATGTTCGGCTTCAACGATTTTCGCCCCGACTTCCTTCAGTTGCAGATATGTCCCATAAGTTGTTTGCGCGATCGCCATCAGCACTCGCTGACTATCCCCAACTAGCGATCGCAATGTGGGAATATACTGCTCATAATCAAGGATTTGCACTTGTCCAACCAGAGATTGCCGAACTAGTTCATCAATGCGGGATACATTCGTAAACAGGTACGCATCGGTTTTAGTTACGATCGCATAACTAATAAACACAGGATTACATTCCACATCACGACCGCGCAAATTGTAGAGCCAT
>JBBRQX010000242.1:0-4921 GCA_038225745.1 Pseudanabaenales cyanobacterium
AAAATAAATAAAAACATAGATAGAAAATTTAGTTTCTACCCCCCCTCCTACCCTAGTTGTAGCTCAAGTAATGATAGAAGTGTACTCAGCCATACAGCGCAACTAATTTTACTATGGTTCGGCATACATATGTATCATATAACACATTTCGCTTGGACAGTTCTTCAATGGCTGATTACAGGTTGCGATAGGATTAGAGCGACTGATTTTTTTAGTTTATAAATAATAAAGTAAGTATTTCCTATGAGTATTTCTGCTGAAGATGTTAAAAAGTTAAAGCAAGAAGTCGGTATTGCTGCCGCGCAACGGGTGAAGTCTGGCATGGTGGTTGGTCTAGGTACTGGCTCAACTACGGCTTTTGCGATCGAGGAGTTAGGTCGCCGCATTGCTACTGGTGAACTAACCGATATTGTTGGTATTCCCACTTCTTTCCAAGCATCGGTATTGGGCAAAAAATATGGTATTCCCATCCGCACTCTCGATGATGTTGATCGCGTTGATGTGGCGATCGATGGTGCTGATGAGGTTGACCCCAACAAAACCTTGATTAAGGGCGGCGGCGCAGCGCATACCCGCGAGAAAGTTATTGACTCACTCGCGACGCTATTTATCGTTGTGGTCGATGGGTCGAAGTTAGTAGATAAACTCGGCTCGACTTTTGCCGTGCCAATCGAAGTGTTGCCGATGGCAGTTTCGCCTGTAACTAGAGCCGTTGAAAAACTAGGCGGTAAGCCTGAATTGCGGATGGGTATCCGAAAAGATGGCCCTGTAATTACCGATCAAGGCAACATGGTTTTAGATGTCACGTTTGATGCGATCGCTGATGCCGCCGAACTGGAGAAAACCTTGAATAACATTCCTGGTGTCGTTGAAAATGGTCTATTTGTCGGCGTTACTGATCTAATTTTAGTTGGTGAGTTTAAGGATGGAAAGCCTCAAATCCGCGAAATCTCTTAAAAAATATCCCGACACCTTTGGCGATCAGACAAAATAAAACTCAAAAATTAGTAGTGCGGCGCAAAGCGCCGCACTACTAATTTTTTCGTGAGACACTTACACCATTTTGTCCAACTTGTGATAACGTATTGGCACTTTCGTGCTGTCAAATTTTGACCTCGCACATAGCCCCATCGCTATTCATATCTCCGTCAGCCCGCGATCGCAACTGCATATATTATGTACATTAAAAATGTAGAACTCACCAGATTTAAGTCCTTTGGCTCCACTGTGTCGATCCCATTGCTGACGGGATTTACAGTTGTTTCTGGTCCCAACGGTTCGGGTAAGTCGAATATTCTTGATGCTTTGCTATTTGCGTTGGGGCTAGCTGGCTCAAAGGGGATGCGAGCCGATCGCTTGCCAGATTTGGTAAACCAAGCCCATAGCAAAAAAGGGCGGATGGTCGAGGCTATCGTCACGGTGACATTTGCGCTGGATGAAGCAGAAATTGCAGCATTTAAAACGGAAGGGATCGAAGTCCCCACCGCAGAAGGACAGGCGGCTGGCGAATGGACAGTGATGCGAAAGCTGCGGGTGACGAGTCAAGGGACTTATACCTCTACTTATTACATCAATGGAACCCCTTGCAATTTGAGTGAATTGCACGAACAACTTGCTAAGTTCCGTATTTATCCTGAAGGTTATAACGTGGTTTTGCAGGGGGATGTAACGGGAATTATCTCGATGAATTCGCGGGAGCGTCGAGAAATTATTGATGAGTTGGCGGGTGTGGGCGAGTTTGATCGCAAGATTTCTACAGCCAAAGACAAACTCGATGATGTGAAGGTTCAGGAAGAGCGGTTTCGGATTGTTGAACAGGAATTAGTCGCCAATAAAGAAAAGCTAAAAGGCGATCGCGTCAAGGCTGAAAAATATAAAGCCCTACGGTTAGAATATGAGCAGATGGAAGCGTCAGAGTCTGTGCTAAAACACCGTGAAATCCTCTATAATCAGTCGATTCGTAATGTTGAATTAAATAATAATAAAGAACAATGCGGTAATTTAGAAAAGTCTCTAACGGAACTTTCGCAAGTAATTGAACTGGGAACAGTGCAGCTTAATGAATTAAGCGATCGCGTCCATACTCTTGGCGAAGAAGAATATCTTTCGGTTTCGAGTAATTTGTCAGGACAACAGGCGGAATTGCGTGGTTTGCAACGTCAACAGCAATCAATGACTAGTTCCTATCAAAACAATCAAAATCATATTGTCAGCACTCAAGAAGAAATTGATCGCCTTTTGCGTGAAGCTGAACAATTAGAATCGCAAAAACAATTTAAAGAAGAATCAGTAATTACGGCGGAAAAAGCTCGCGATCAACAATCGTCAATTGTTTCACAATATCGTAAAGAAGTGCAAGCGATCGCCTCGGCTTCGTCAGAATGGGTGCGTCAGCAAACGCAGTTACGTCAAGATGTTGACAAAATTCAAGGTGAACTCGATCCACAAAAGCAGGAACAAACTCGCCTTCGAGAAGTCCTGAATCAGCGATCGCTACAATCAGAATCTCAAGAGCGGGAACTGCAAGAAATTCTAGCTGGTGAAGGTCGCTATGCTGTAGATATGTTGTCTAATCAGTCTCTTGACGATGCGTTGCGATCGCAAGAAGCAGAAGTAAGCGGCAGCGAAGCTCTAGTCCAAACCTTAGCCAAAAATCTTGCTGAAGCGCAATTAGAAGTCCAGCTTCAAAATGAAACTATTGATCGCATTAGCCAAGAACAAAGAATCAAAACCCGCCAACTCGATAAATTAGAAGCACAAGTGCAGGCAAGCCGCGAAGTACAGGGAACCAGAGCTTCGCAAGTTGTAATCGAAGCAGATATGTCTGGTGTGTATGGATTAGTTGCCCAATTGGGATTAGTAGAACCTCGTTATCAATTAGCCCTAGAGATCTGTGCGGGTGGACGCTTAGGAAATCTAGTTGTGGATAATGATGAAGTTGCCTCTGAAGCGATCGCCCTGCTCAAACGCGAACGGGCGGGACGCGCCACATTCTTACCCTTAAATAAATTACAATCAGCAAGATTTCCTTCACGAGTAGAAGCTCAGAAATTGGGGGCGGTTGATTATGCATTTAATCTGGTCACTTACGAAGATCGCTATCAAGATGTTTTCTCCTTCGTATTTGGGAATACCTTAGTATTTGAGCATCTCGATCAGGCACGATTCCACATTGGCAAATACCGCATGGTGACGCTTGAAGGCGAAATCTTAGAAACTTCGGGCGCAATGACAGGCGGCAGCGCTCTCCTGCATACCAGTTTGCATTTTGGCAATACTAAACCTGCGGAATCTTCTGAAACGAAACAACTGCGCGATCGCCTCTTAGAAATCGACCAGATGTTAACGCGACTCAATCAACGCTTGCGCGGTGCATTGACAGGGATTGCCAAGTATGAAGAGCAATTGCAAGCCGCGAGAACCACTCATCGAGAATCCCAACTCAAACGCGATCGCATCTACGAACAAATCGAACGCAATAGCCGCGATCGCACTCGTCTGCAAGATCAAATTCAACAAACCCTTGCAGCAATCGAAATTGGGCGATCGCAACTGAATACTCTCGATAGTAATATTGCTGAACTCGAAGCAAAGCTATTAGTCAAACGTGCGGAGCTTAGCGAATTAGAAAAGTCCAGCACGCATACGCGATGGTTGCAAGGTCAAGAGGCTCTGCAAGGTCAAGAGGCTTTGTTAAATAGTGCTGAAATCGAACTTCGCACTGCCAAGCAACAGTTAGGAGAATTAGAAAATCAGTATAAATTAGCTTTGGAAAAAATGGCGCAGCGCCAAAGCCGTCTCCAAGAATTGCGCGGTACTCAAGCAGAGCTAATCAATGGCACTTCCCAAATCCAGCATCAACTTAAACAAACTGAAACTGCGATCGCCTCTTATCAATCGCGCTTAGAAGTTCTTGAACAAACCATCGGTGCGGCTAAACAAGAGCGTGATGCTGTCGAGCGATCGCTTCGCACCCAACAGCAACAACAGCAACAACAGCAATGGCAACTCCAAAAAAATCGCGAACGTCAAACCGAACTCGATCTGCAAATTGCTCAGTTTACCGAACAACTCGATCAAATCGAACTACCAGATCCGATTCCTGAAGTTCCTGAAACCATGACTTTAGAGCAGTTGCAACTAGAGCAACGCCGCTTACTGAAGCGGATTCAGTCGATGGAGCCTGTGAATATGATGGCGATCGCGGAATACGAAGCCACATCGCAACGTCTCGAAGAACTAAGTTCCCGTCTAGAAACCCTCAGTCAAGAACGCACTGAACTCTTAATTCGCATTGAGAACTTCACGACTCTTCGTCAACGCGCCTTCATGCAAGCCTTTGAAGCCGTCAACGGACATTTCAAAGAGATATTTGCCGAGCTCTCCGATGGTGATGGCTATCTGCAACTCGAAAATTCTAACGCGCCGCTCAGCGGCGGACTCACCCTCGTTGCTCATCCCAAAGGCAAGCAAGTCCAGCATCTAGCCTCAATGTCTGGTGGCGAAAAATCGCTCACGGCTCTGAGTTTTATTTTTGCCTTACAGCGCTACCGCCCATCACCTTTCTATGCCTTCGATGAAGTCGATATGTTCCTTGATGGTTCCAATGTGGAACGTTTATCAAAAATGGTACGCAAACAAGCGAACCTCGCCCAATTCATCGTCGTCAGTCTCCGCCGCCCAATGATCGAAGCGTCAGAACGCACCATTGGCGTAACCCAAGCACGCGGCGAACATACTCAAGTATTGGGCGTAGAACTGCGATCGCGTTAGAGAGTGTTTGAGAAGTTTACGATCCCCCCCAGCCCCCCTTAAGAAGGGGGGAGAACTGATATTCTTCCCCCTTCTTAAGGGGGATTGAGGGGGATCAAGTAGAGCTTTTTGCTAAATCTCAAACTTTTCAAACACGCTCTTAAAACCA
>JBBRQX010000243.1:0-4918 GCA_038225745.1 Pseudanabaenales cyanobacterium
CATCATCATTTAGTTTGCGTAAAAACTAACCGCGTTATCGAGTTCAAAAATGATCAAATCCTCACAATCAGCAAAAAAGTCGCTGATAAATATGGCTTCTCAGTCTTAGATTGCCAACTCACGATTATTGGTGTCAGCCCTGAAGGACAGCGATCAATTTTTTAAAGTATTCAGCCCAAAAGTGTTTCGATATCTTTACGCAGACAGAAAAGCTGCCCTCACCCCCCTAGCCCATAGGAGATTTGATCGCATCGCGTTTCGCGATCAAAGCCTTCGCTGAGCGTGGATTGACTAAGCAATACTGACAATAGCTTTTATCTATTTTTAAAGAAACACTTAATACAATCTTAACTTTTAGATAACTATTAATTAATCAAAGCTTTCCCTATCGTTAATAAAGTGCCTTGAATACTTGTGTAACCTTGGGTTGTATAAAAATTAATTGCGTCTCTATAGACAAATCATGGGTTCATCTGTCATGTTCAAAGGTCTCTTTTTTAAGGCAGCTTCTAGTGTTGTCGTTAGCACTGCCCTAATCTCGTCATTCGGTTCTCAGGCACAGGCCCAAAGTGTTAAGCTGATCGGCATTTAAAATGCATGTCTAAAACCAGAGAATGGTTGTGCCGCGCGAAGCGCGGCACAACCATCATGCAACTTAGATGCACATCAGCTTATCAAGATCGATGGCTCTAGCACCGTATTCCCCATTATGGAAAGAGCTGCTAGCGACTTTCAGAAATCAGGTGGCTCCAGAGTAACCGTTGGTATTTCTGGAACTGGTGGTGGTTTCAAGAAATTCTGTAACGGCGATACCGATATTGCCAACGCTTCTCGTCCAATTCTCAAAAAAGAAATCGATGCTTGCAAAGCTAAAGGAGTAAGTTTCTTTGAGCTTCCTATTGCCTATGATGGTTTAGTTGTGGTTGTCAATCCACAAAATACTTGGGCTCAGAATCTGACTGTCGATGAACTCAAGAAGATTTGGGAACCTGGTTCTAAAATTAAAAACTGGAGCCAAGTTCGTAAAGGCTTTCCTAATGTTGCCTTAAAATTATTTGGCCCTGGTCCTGATTCGGGTACTTTTGATTATTTCACCGAAGCAATTAATGGCAAGTCCAAGGCTAGCCGCACCGACTATACTCCTAGCGAAGATGACAACGTATTGGTCAGAGGCGTATCAGGCGATCGCGGCGCTCTAGGCTATTTTGGCAAGTCTTATTTAGAGGCCAATAAAAGCCGTATTCGGGCCGTTGGCATTATTCCTAGAGGCGGCAGCAAAGCAGTCATGGCTTCCGATGCCACTGTGCAAAATGCTTCCTATCAGCCACTCGCACGTCCAATGTTCGTGTACGTCAGTACCAAATCTGCTAAGCGTCCTGAAGTGAAGCGCTTCGTAACCTATGTGTTCAACAATGGCAACAAGATTGTCAAACAGGCTCGCTACACTCCATTCCCCCAGAGTGCCTACGGTCAAATTCTTGCCAATTACAACAAGGGTAAACTCGGCACCATTTTTGGAGGCGCAGTAGAGATTGGTCTGACTATTAACGAATTGATTGCACGCGAAGTTCGCTAAAACTCTTTTCTTGTCAGTTGCTCGTAGCATTTCCTCTAGTAAAGTACGAGGTTGTTTCCCCGCCAAAGGTGGGGAGACAACCCTCTGTGACTCTCTTGCATGAAAAGAGCTACATCTCCTAAATTCAATTCAATTTAATCCCAGAAATGTAATCCTCAACATTTTTGGGATTTTAAGCATTTGTCTTACTCCCTTCCCAAGGAGTCAGCGTTGCGGCGCGAAGCGCCGCAACGTCAAACTCTTGTGAAGGGAGTATCTCCATTTTGGCTATGTCTATGCCACATTTCTAGAAATACACACAATCTAATGATTAAAGAAGCCAGTATCGGCAACCTAACAACTTTTAAACGTATCCGCACTCAAAAGCGCTTAATCATTGAAAAAGTGATTGAAATAGTACTTTTTTTAGCGGCTTCATCCTCAGTCCTGACCACCTTTGGAATCATGGAAATTCTGATTGGCGAGGCTTGGCAATTCTTTCAAAAAATCTCAATCGTTGAATTTTTGACAGCCACCGAATGGACTCCTTTATTCAGTGAACCAAAATATGGCATTTTGCCACTAATCTCAGGGACATTAGTTACCACTGGAGTAGCTCTAGTTTTGGCTATTCCCCTTGGTACAATCATTGCAATTTATTTAAGTGAATTTGCATCAGATCGCTTGCGAGAAATAATCAAGCCAATTTTAGAGATTTTGGCAGGCATCCCTACAGTCGTATATGGTTACTTTGCTCTGCTCTTTGTTACACCTTTGCTCAAAGAGTCAATTTTAGCGGTTCAAAAGTTTTTTATGCCAGGACTGGAGGAGTTTGATTATTTTATCCTGCCTGGATTTAATATGCTCAGTGCAGGGCTAGTAATGGGGATTGCGATCGTGCCATTTATTAGCTCGATTAGCGAAGATGCCATGAGAGCTGTCCCTCTACAAATGCGCGAAGGTTCCTATGCAATGGGAGCAACAAAATTACAAACCGCGCTCAACGTGGTACTGCCTTCAGCAATCTCAGGGATTATGGCGGCTTACATCTTAGGGATTTCAAGAGCGATCGGGCAGACGATGATTGTGGCGATCGCAGCAGGATTGCAGCCAATTTACACATGGAACCCACTCGAAGGAGCCGCCACCATCTCCACTTACATCGTCCAAGTCTCACAGGGCGACATTGCTAGAGGCACTATAGAGTATCAGACAATTTTTGCAGCAGGACTAACCCTAGTTTTGATTACGCTATTGCTTAATGTTATTGGGTTCTTTTTGACTAAACGATTTCGAGAGGTTTATTAGAGCTATGCAATCACATGATATCCAAAAGCTAAAGGCAAACATCAGTCGCCGCAAACTCTGGGATTATATATTTATTATCGTTGCTATTCTTTCTCTTTTGGTCAGCATTTTGACTCTGATTGCGCTGATACTTCAGCTATCAATCACAGGAATCCCACGCATTAATTGGGAATTTCTTACATCTTTTTCTGATCCTACTCCAGAGCTGGCAGGTGTTTTAACCGCTTGGGTTGGTAGCTGCCTAACTATGCTAGTTACTATCATGATGACAGTTCCTATTGGTATTGCCTCAGGCATATATTTAGAAGAATATGCCCGCAAGAATTGGTTTGCCAACATTATCGAAATCAACATTGCCAATCTGGCTGGCATACCTTCCATCATTTATGGATTGTTGGCGCTAGGCGTGTTTGTGCAGCAGCTTAAGTTTGGTGAAAGTATTCTAACCGCAGGTTTAACGCTATCCTTGCTGATTTTGCCTGTAGTGATTGTGACTACGCGAGAAGCACTCAAGTCAGTTCCTAACTCGCTCCGAGAAGCAGCCTATGCCATGGGTGCAAGCAAATGGCAAATGATCTGGGATCATCTTTTACCATCTTCCGCAGGCGGCATATTGACAGGAATTATTGTGGGACTATCTAGAGCGATCGGTGAGACCGCACCATTGGTGACGATTGGCGCATTGACATTCATTGCATTTTTGCCAGATTCTCCCTTTGTTGACTTCCCGACCAAAGCTTTTACATGGCTAGAAGCTCCATTTACGGTAATGCCGATTCAGATGTTTAACTGGGTATCCCGACCAGAGCCAGAGTTTCAAACAAATGCAGCTGCGGCTGGAGTAATCTTGATTCTGATGACTCTAGCTATGAATGGATTAGCGATTTACCTTCGCTATTACTTCCGCAAGCGCATTAAGTGGTAAGTCTAGAGAAAGTTTAAGAGCAAATCTTTGTTGAGTAATTAATTAACTAATTGAAATAAATGGAAACTAACACCCCAACCGCAGCTACTAAAAAAGTGAGACTAAAGGCTCAGGTTAAAGACTTTAGCTTCTTTTATGGCTCTGTCCAAGCCCTTAAAAACATCAATTTAAAAATAGCTGAGAACCGAGTTACAGCATTAATTGGTCCATCAGGCTGCGGTAAAACTACGCTTTTGCGCTGCTTTAACCGAATGCATGATCTTTACTCAGGAAATCGCTATGCAGGCGAGATCTTTGTTGAAAAACAAAATATTCTCGATAAAGATATTGATCCAATTGAAGTCAGAATGCGAATTGGGATGGTATTTCAAAAGCCGAATCCTTTTCCTAAGACAATTTTTGAGAATGTTGCCTATGGATTGCGCGTCAGGGGGATTCATCAAAAGAAATTGATTGCCGACAAGGTGGAAAAGGCGTTGCGAGATGCCGCACTATGGAATGAGGTAAAAGATCGACTGAATGACCTCGCCTTTAATTTGTCAGGTGGACAACAGCAGAGACTTTGTATTGCCAGAGCTTTGGCGACTGATCCTGAGATGTTGTTATTTGATGAGCCAACTTCAGCCCTAGATCCGATCGCAACTTCTAGCATCGAAGAATTAATAACCCAGCTCAGAAATAAAGTAACGGTGCTAATTGTGACCCACAACATGCAGCAAGCATCCCGTATTTCTGACTTTACGGCTTTTATGTATTTGGGAGAGTTAGTGGAGTTTAATAACACCAAAATCATCTTCAACTCAGCCAATAAGCAACAAACTCAAGAGTATGTCTCTGGTAAGTTTGGTTAAACGAATCATAAGAATTTTGTAAAAGTGTTGCCTTGTAACACTTTTATAGAATTCTTGTATCGACTTTCGGAGCAAAGCTCAGTAGAAATATGCTTCTACTAATTGCGGCGGCGGCATAAGTAAGTGGGCAAAAGAAACCTTAAAACCCAAAAAGCTGTAGCGCACGCTGCGCGTGCGCTACAGCTTTTTGGGTATTGGGTTTAATTATGCTTGCCTACTTAGTTGTTGCGGCGGCATAATTTGCCTCAAAGCATATTCAGCTTATTGTACTAATGAGTC
>JBBRQX010000244.1:0-4901 GCA_038225745.1 Pseudanabaenales cyanobacterium
ACTTGTCTACATGATGCCTCTCTGGTTAAATAGGCGCTGGTAATATCAAAGAAATTATAAATATTTATGAACAGGGGTAACGGCAAAAAGAGCAGCAGCATGACCACGATTTGGATCATGCTTGCATTATCTGCATTCGGAACTGGTATAGGTGCGGCGATCGCCTCACGATTTGTGGGCTATCGTGGATCTTCTGGGGACTCAGTGGCGAGTGAAGCTAATTTAAGCCCTGCTGCTAGTCCTGTTACGAATGGCTCACCATCTTTTTGTCAATACAATGCCCTAGACTCGATAACGGCTTCACTTTATCAAGTCAGATCGATCAACGCGATCGCCAATGACCCATTATCAACGCTATCAAGTTTGAGCGGTAGCCTTAATGCCGATCTGATCGCAAGTTTTACCCCCGCACCATTTCCGCAAATTAGCGATCGCGCCCGCACCGCCAAAATTCCGATCATCATGTATCACGACATCACCCCAACTAAAGACGTGAGTTGGGATGTGACACCAGAAGACCTAGAAAAGCACTTTCAGGCTCTGCAAGATGGCGGATATACACCGATCACCATGGATAGAATGGTCAACCATTTGCGAACAGGCTCCCAACTGCCCGAAAAGCCAGTATTGCTAACTTTTGACGATAACTATATCGGTCAATATAAGTATGCATTTCCATTGCTCAAAAAATATAACTATCCAGCAGTATGGTCAGTACATACCCGCTTTGTGGGTACAGGCGGACAGAAGCCTAAGGCTACATGGGATCAACTTCGAGAAATGCAAAAAAGTGGGCTAATTACCGTTGCTTCTCATACTGTCAATCACATAAATTTCAAGGATTTGAGTGATCCAGAGATTGAAAAAGAAGTTACAGAATCCAAAAAGGTTCTCGAAAAAGAACTCCAAGTTTCTATCGATTATTTTACTTATCCTGAAGGCGACTTCACCGATCGCGCTAGGGGACAAATTCAAAAAGCTGGTTATAAAGCGGCTTTATCAATGAGCCTCGACCCACGCCAAGAACGTTCGGCTAATGAGTCAGAAGACTTGATCACGATTATGCGCTTTGGTCAGTCGCGCTTTAGTGAGGCGATCGAGCTAGCATCAAGCGGAACTTCTGCAAGTCAAATTTCACTTTTGCCAACGGTCAGCAATGGCTCGATTAATTTTACGACTCCAGTTGAGAAGAAAAAAGTCACGGTTGATGGATTGCCACTTACGCTTGTATATGGTGGTCGTGCAGTCACCGCCCATGCCGATAAACGCGCTCAAGTTGCCGAGATTTTGGCAGTGACTCCTAATGCGATCGCGGCAGTAGATGGCGGCTTTTTCTCCCTAGAACGCATTGATGGCAATACGATGATTGGCCCCGTAATGAGTCAGTTTTCCAGTTATTCAGGGAGATTCAATACTGGTAATAAGGGCGAAAATCCGCTTCTCAATGGTCGTCCTCTAGTTTTGATCAGTCCGACAACAATTAAATTCATTCCCTTTAACGCGGCTAAGCATACTTCTCTAGAAGCCGTAAGGTCGGAATTAGCTGATGTCACCGATGCCTTTGTTGGTGCGGGTTGGCTAGTCCGCGATGGCAAACCACAAGCCGCCGAATCTTTCGGTAAGCTTTACGGTTTTGATGCTAGCCGCGATCGCGCATTTTGGGGGATCGATCGCTCTGGTAGACCCGTCATCGGCGTAACGATGGAAATGATTGATTCTGTCGGTTTAGGCAAAATTTTAGCAAAAGCAGGATTGCAAGATGTGGTGATGCTTGACTCTGGCGCAAGTGCATCGCTTGCTTATCGCGGTAAATCAGTCATGGCATACGAGCCGCGTCCTGTTCCGCACATCGTGGCGCTTTTACCGCCCGATGCTGCTCCTATAGAGAGTGCTGAGAAGCCCAATTGTCCAGTTAGCTTAAAGCCCTAGAAATTGGCTTTCATTGGCAGTTCAAGTATCTGGAGTATAAAAATTGACTTCTGCAAAAGAATATGAAGAAATGATTACATCTTTAAACTGGGATGGATTGAGAAACTTATGGGAGCAAATTGAGTCTCGTGACACTCCACTATGGGATGCAGGTAAAGCTTTTGAATACTTGGTGTTACGAGCATTTCAACTTGATGGCGCAAAAGTTAGATATCCTTACAGCGTAAGACTCTTTGAGCAAGAAGTTGAACAAATTGATGGTGTTGTTCATTACGATGGACTGTCTTGCTTAGTTGAGAGTAAAGACTTTCAAGATAAAGTAAATGTCG
The DNA here is from genome assembly GCA_038225745.1 of Pseudanabaenales cyanobacterium. Classification (GTDB taxonomy): domain Bacteria; phylum Cyanobacteriota; class Cyanobacteriia; order Pseudanabaenales; family Pseudanabaenaceae; genus Pseudanabaena. Next base: position 2,259 of record JBBRQX010000244.1, read on the forward strand.
ATTTTGCCCCTATTGCTAAACTTCGTAATCAACTTTTGCGTCGCCCTGCAAGTACAATTGGATCAGTGTTTAGTCGCACAGGTTTTACTATACCCGCACGTAATCTTTCATGTTTCTGTCTACCTCAAACAATTCTTTTATGGAGCGGGGGAGAAATAAAATATGCTTTAGAGCAAGAAGTGATCTGTGAGTTATTAATCCTTAAACTTCAATTTTGCATAGAATTTGCACTAACTGATTACAACGTTACAGAGAGAGGAATTCCGTCATGATTGCTTACATTGTTTGCGAAGGCGATTTCGATGTCCAGTTACTTAAGGTAATTCTGCCCAAAGAATTACTGCAAAATATTGAAGTAGTTCCTGCTGGTGGCTTGTATGCTGCTGAGTCCCTTGCTCGTTCGCTAATTGTTCGCAGACAAGTACCAGTAGTTCTTGTTTTGGATGCAGATTTGGTAGATCCAGACCTAGTAAAAGAACGCCGTACCAGTATTCAGGAAACTGTTGAAAGTGTATCTATTAATACTGTAGTTAAAGTAATACTTGCTACGCCTGAAATGGAGACTATTTTCTTTCAGGATAGTTTGTTACTTTCGCGATTACTAGTTCAAGAAATTACACAAGAGACGATGATTTGGGCTACTTTCCAACCGCGTAAAACTTTGGAGAAATTACTTGCTCAATCTGAGTGCTATCACAGTCAATCTCAACTGATCGAGCAATTAGTCAACGAAAATCTTGAAACTCTTCGCAAAGCTCCAGTTATTCAAGAATTAATCCAGTTTCTCCAGTCTGTGCGAGAACCAGTAAAAGTTTAATCACTAATGAACAAATAAGCCGCGCAATGCGCGGCCTTTACTTTTAGATGCTGTTTGGTATTTGGAGTAAGGCGATCGCCTGTTCGCTAGAAATATGGGCGATCGGCAAACTATCAACTCCCATCGCGATACAAAGTAAGGCTAAATAAAGAATTGAATATTTGAATACCGATCGCGCTACCGTGCGATCGCTTGGTTCTTTTAATAACTGTGTTGCCTTATAAATGAAAGCTGCACCAAGTCCAACGGCTGACACTGCATAAACTAAACCCATCACATTGCAAGGATAAACCAGCAATAGCGATACAGGGACTAATAAAAGTGTGTATAGCAAAATCTGATTAGCTGTCACTTCGGCTCCTTTCACAACAGGAAGCATTGGTATGCCCACTTTGGCGTACTCATCACGAATCATTAGGGCTAAAGCCCAGAAGTGTGGCGGAGTCCAGACAAAAATAATTGCAAATAATACCCATGCCGACCAACTCAGTTCGCCAGTCACCGCCGCCCAACCAACTAGGGGCGGGATCGCTCCTGCGGCTCCACCGATGACGATGTTCTGGGTGCTGGTGCGTTTTAGCCAAATTGTGTAAACACCGACATAGGTAGCGATCCCCGACATGGCGAGGCAAGCGGCGAGGAGATTGGCATATACGGTGAGCATCGTGAAGGAAATAATCGCCAAAGCGATCGCAAAAATTAGCGCATCACGAGGCTGAATCCTGCCCGATGGCAATGGTCGCCAACTGGTGCGTTCCATGTTCGCATCAATATCGCGATCGTATATACAGTTAATCGCATTGGCTGAAGCCGCAGCGATCGCTCCACCTAAAACCGTAATAAACATTAGAAATAGATCAACTTGTCCTTCAGAAGCAATCCACATTGCCCCTGCGGTGGTAATTAGCAATAAAACAATAATCCGAGGCTTAGTTAGCGCTGTGTAATCTTTAATAACATCGCGCCAGTTGCGAGTTGAAGAAATTGATGGGTTAGTTTCAGTAAGAATAGTTTCTGGGATCGCTGATTGTTGCATTCCGCTTAATTCCTAAAATATTTCGTAATTCTTACGTTCAGTGAACCGCAGGTTGCGCTGGATTTTGATTTTGTTCTTGACTTTCTGCTTGATGCATGGTTTTAAATGCTAACACAGCAAAGCAAACGAGCGTTCCTAGCAATGCCGAGCCTGTAGCTTGGTGAGCGACCGTGAGCGGTTCGACTTGTAAATGCAGTTTATAAGTGCCATAGCCGATCGCTACTTGAGCAATGACTAACAAACCTGCGATCGAAGCAACGCGGCGCAATATTGGCGCGATCGCTTTAGTTAGCCAAGCGGTCACGACCACCGCAATACTCACAATAGTTGCAGGGATCACCCCTAACAAGTGAGCATTTAAAACGATGCACATATCCTGTGTGGCGAAGCATTGGTGCAAAGCCCATTGCGAGGCTACTAAAGCACCGAGAATACTTTGCAAATAAACTAAAATTGCTGCTGATAAGCCAAGCCAAGCGATTTTAGGTGAAGTACGGGGCGCTTCACCATTATTAAATTGATCGTTGCTTAAAGCTGTGGCGATCGCTAACAAACTAGAGAAAAATAATAACCCTGTTCCCAAGTGAGCGGTGACGATATCAAATCGGAGTAACTGCGTCACTGTCAGTCCGCCCAAAATTCCCTGACAAACGACTAGGGATAATGATCCTGAAGTTGCCCAAGGTAACCATTTTGGCAAAGATTTTCGGAAATACCAGCTTGCCCCACATAAGGCAATCGTGGCAAAGCCAGTGGTAGCAGCAACTAGGCGATGAAACCATTCTAAAAA
>JBBRQX010000245.1:0-4880 GCA_038225745.1 Pseudanabaenales cyanobacterium
AGTCTAAAGGAGTCAGAGATGGTAAATTTGTTGGCTTGGCTTTGGATGAAGATAATCAGTCTGATTTGACAGATGAACGGATTAAAACTTGGGTAGCTCAATTAAAGCCAGAATTTGGTATATAAGTAACTAGGCAAAAGAAACCTTAAAACCCAAAAAGCTGTAGCGCACGCGCAGCGTGCGCTACAGCTTTTTGGATTTTGGGTTTAATTATGCTTGCCTACTTAAACGAGTGAAGAGAACTAATTTCTTTTCTGTAACTAAATCATTTAAAAGTAACTATTTAAAACTATGAAACTCGATCTAAAAATTCCCGAAATCTCATGTGGTGGTTGTGTAAACGCGATCGCCAATGCAGTCAAGACACTCGATGCCAATGCTATTATCCAAGGCAACCCAACCACTAAAATTGTGTCGGTGGAAACCCAAGCTTCTGAAACTGCAATCAGAGAAGCGATCGCGAAGATTGGCTTTCCTGCTGATTAACCAACTGCGTCATTAGAGTTTTTTAGTTTAGAAATATTGATTTAAGGAAGTAAAAATGGATAAGATTACTCTAAAATTACGCGGAATGCACTGTGCCTCTTGTGCTAGTAGCATCGAGTCTACGACACGAGCTATAAGTGGAATTGCTAGTAGTAATGTCAACTATGCCACTGAGCAAGTAGCGATTGAGTACGACAAGCAAAAAACTAATCCTGATGCGATTCAAAAGGCGATCGCAGCTATTGGCTATGAAGCTGTTTTACCAGATCACTCTGAAGCAGGAAAAGACGCAGAGACAACGGCGCGATTAACTGAATCACAAAATCTAACCCGTAAGGTTTGGGTAGGAGGAGTAATTGGAGCGATTTTAGTATTTGGCTCAATCCCAATGATGACAGGATTGGATGTTCCTTTTATTCCTAGTTGGATGCATGATCGATGGCTTCAGCTTTTTCTAGCATTACCCGTACAGATTTGGTGTGGAAGTTCTTTCTATATTGGCGCTTGGAAAGCCTTTAAAAATCATACAGCCACAATGGACACTCTGATTGCTTTAGGAACGTTAGCAGCCTTCTGTTATTCACTTACCGTGACTCTTAATCCTAATTTCTTTATCTCACAGGGCTTAAATCCTGAAGTTTACTATGAGGTTTCGGTAGTAGTTATTACGCTAATTCTGTTAGGCAAGCTTTTTGAGAATCGAGCCAAGGGAGAGACATCTGAAGCAATTCGTAAGTTAATGGGATTGCAAGCAAAAACAGCGCGAGTTCTACGGGATGGTCAAGAATCTGATATTCCCATCGAAGATGTGCTGATCGGTGATGTCGTGCTTGTTCGACCTGGTGAGAAAATCCCTGTCGATGGTGATGCGATCGCAGGTAACTCCACCGTTGATGAGTCTATGGTTACAGGCGAAAGTATTCCCATTGAGAAAAAAGTCGGCGATCGCGTGATTGGGGCAACGATGAATAAAACTGGTAGCTTGCAGATCAAGGCTAGTCATGTTGGTAAAGATACAGTTCTATCGCAAATAGTTAATCTTGTCCAGCAAGCTCAAGGCTCGAAAGCACCGATCCAACGACTAGCAGATCGCGTCACAGGTTGGTTTGTACCTGTGGTTATTTCGATTGCGATCGCTACGTTTTTGCTCTGGTTCAATATCACGGGCAACTTAACAATGGCGACTATTTCCGCCGTTGGGGTGCTGATTATTGCTTGTCCTTGCGCTCTGGGCTTAGCGGCTCCAACTTCAATTATGGTTGGTACTGGCAAAGGTGCAGAAAATGGCATCTTGATTAAAGATGCAGGTAGTTTGGAACTAGCCCATAAAATCCAGACAATTGTACTTGATAAAACGGGAACTGTGACCGAAGGCAAACCAACTGTCACCGATCTTTTTGATGTGAATAAAGATGATGACGAATTACTAAAACTTGTAGCGGCGATCGAGCGAAACTCTGAACATCCTTTAGCAGAAGCTGTTGTGGAATATGCCAAGCAGAAGAAAATTGAGATTCCTGAAGTAGTTGATTTCGGCGCGATCGCAGGTAGCGGTGTGCAAGGCAAAGTCAATAATGCCTTGATTCAAATCGGAACTAGGCGATGGATGGATGAGTTAAATATCGATACTAATGCGCTTCATCAATACCAAGATGCTTGGGAGATAGGTGGTAAAACGGTTGTGTTAATCGCAGTTGACAATGTAGCACGAGGTTTGATTGGCATTGCTGATAAAGTCAAAGCTTCATCTCAAAGCGCGGTTAGTGCTTTGCAACGCATGAAAATAGAAGTGGTGATGCTGACAGGTGACAACCAAGCGACAGCAGAGGCGATCGCTCGTGAAGTTGGGATCAAGCGAGTATTTGCCCAAGTGCGTCCCGATCAGAAAGTGGCAAAAATTAAGGAATTACAAGCCGAAGGAAAGATTGTGGCGATGGTGGGCGATGGCATCAACGACGCTCCCGCCTTGGCACAAGCTGATGTCGGCTTTGCGATCGGGACTGGCACTGATGTAGCGATCGCCGCTAGCGATATCACATTAATTTCAGGCGATTTACAGGGAATCGTGACCGCGATTCAACTCAGCCATGCCACGATTAGTAATATCCAACAAAATCTCTTCTTTGCTTTTATCTACAACGTCGCTGGTATTCCCATCGCCGCAGGGATTCTCTTCCCATTCTTTGGTTGGTTACTCAGTCCGATTATCGCAGGAGGAGCGATGGCATTTAGTTCTGTCTCTGTGGTCACCAATGCCTTACGTTTACGAGGTTTCCGTCCCACTTCTACTAACTAGGAAATACAACCATGCTAAAAATCAAATTTCTAAATCTAATCCTTAGCCTCACTGTTTTCAGCGCGATCGCATCCAGCGTATCGGCAGCCAAAATGAAAGAGGAAAATTCTACGCGATCGCCCCAATTTCAAAAAATCGAACAACCGCTTGCCCTTAAAATCGGCTTAACCGCAGGTGGTCTAGCCCTAATTAGCGCCCAGCTATGGTGGTTTTTGTTTAGTAAACCAAAGTCTCAAAATGCCGAAACCAGTGATGGCATACAGGAAGTTAGCATCACTGTCGATGGTGGTTACAGCCCATCGTTAGTTACCGTCAAACGTGGACAGCTCGTGCGATTAAACTTCATTCGCCGCGATCCTAATAGCTGTTTGGAAAAGGTTCTCTTTCCTGACTTTCACATTGCTCAAGACTTAGCTCTAAATGCGACTACACCAATTGAATTCACTCCTCAAACTATCGGCAATTATCAATATTCCTGTGGTATGGGAATGTTTCACGGTGCGATCGCGGTGGAAGAATAGCCAAAAAAAGGATAATTAGCAAGGAGCAAAACGGATCAGTATTGATAAGTAAAAAGTGCGTGCGAAACACGCCCTTTGCACTAAGGATTTTAAATGTGATCTAAACAATGATTTGGTAAGAAAGCTGTCCAACCATTGTCTAATTTGACACGGCAACTAACACTAATTACCTGCTCAACGACACCTTGGTGATTAGCATATTGCTGGCGATTGGCATTTACAGCCACGCGATCGCCAACTTTAAAAGTTTTACTTGGAGATTTGTTATCCATCCCCGATCCTTGTTTTTCGCCCGCAAGGTTAGGAATTGCTGCTTTTTTAAGAGTCGGGACAGAGTGAAAAGTCAAAGAAGCCGCTTGCTGTCCATTTACCTGATAGTTGTAACCCCTTCCTTGAATGAGTTGCAAACTGCCAATCTGAATATTTTCTAAATGTTGCACAAAACTATCGATAGATATTTCCATTTCTTCGGCAAGATCTTCAAACATGACAGGGTAGCTCCAATAGTTTTCGCCTACCTGTAAATCAGCTAATTCCTTCCATGAGTCAAATAGTTTTTGTCCAAATTGAGATACTAGATCGTCAATGCGATCGCGATTTGACTTAGCAACAGAACCGATGGATGTACTGTCAGATGTCAGAGTTTCCAGTGTTTTGAGCAAGTTTTGAGCAGTGCGATCGCTTGCTTTTGCTCTTACTCGAAGATATTCGAGAACCTGCTCAAATAAAGATTCACTAACATTAACAGTCATAAAACTACCCGCACTGATCGCTTCTAAAAATATTTAAAAAATGAATATCTAAAAAATAAACAACTAAAAATGTGTTTTTGGATGCTGGAGATTATAAAAATTTAGTTTTTAGATTTTCTCAAACACTCTCTAAATTAACATCTAACAAGCCAATACCGAGAATATTTAAAATCAAAACTAAAATAAAAAAGGTAAAAGTGATGCTTCCTGATTAACTAAGCCCAGCTAGCCAATTTTTGGGTAGTGGCTCATTACAAAGCTGATGAATTTCTGTAATACGCTCAAAGAGCCAAGGGTAATTACGGCGATAGGCAGGAATTAAACCCAATGGTGATAGCAATGCGGCGGCCGTTAAGTCGGCAACACTAAAGCGATCGCCGACTAAGTAGCCATCTTGCCAAAACTCGCCTAACATCGCGATCGCGTCGGCAATTTTCTCAGTAGCAATTTTTGCCGAGTCAGCATTGATCCCATATTGCGATCGGACGATCGCAATCATGATTTGACTCATCCATGAAGGATCGATTTGTTTGCCCTCATTCGCCCGAAACTGGTAATAAACAAATCGCGCCGCCGTACCGATAAATTCATCAAAATAATCTTCTAATCGCAATGCTTCTTTTTGCTGAAAAGTATCTTCAAAATAAAGCGGTGGATCGGGTCTGTAAGCCTCAAGAAAACGAATAATTTCTGTAGAGTCAGCAACTACGGCAGGACAATTCTTGAGTTGTGGCAATAGCACAGGCACAGTATGTGAACTTGAAAGAGGCTTGACTCTGAAAATATGTAAAGCAGGCGTGAGATTTTCGACTTGAAAAGAAATGG
>JBBRQX010000246.1:0-4867 GCA_038225745.1 Pseudanabaenales cyanobacterium
TAAATCTTCGCGAGAACTAGCTCTCTCTAAATGGCAATGCCCGATCGCTAATACACCTAAACGACCAGAACGACTCGACTCAATCGGTACACACAAAGCACTTTTGACGGGTAGATCTTCTATTAAATGCGATTCTCCCGACTTGATTTCAATAGGAATTCCTTCTTTAAACACCTGTGCAATCAGATTTTGGGCATCCAAATCAAAGGTTTTTTGCAGGGGGAAATCATCGGGCAATCCTTTTGCCGCCGATAACGTCAGTCGATTTTCTTTGGGATCGTAGAGCGCAATCACACAAATCTCTGCCCATGCGATCGCGTCGCAAGTTGCCTCAACTACTGACTCTAAGAGAACACCAAGATCCTGTAACTGTTGATTAATCAAATTGGTGAGCCGTTGCAAAATGCTCATCCGCTTCTGCTGCTCGATCATGATCTTGTTCGTCTCTTGCAACACCTTATCGCGATAACGTTGTTCCGTGACATCGCGCAAAATCATCACACTACCAATCAACTCTGATTCACTTCCCACAAGCGGTGCAGCCTTCGTACTGAGAATGATTTCATTCCCTTCAGGTGGGCGTAAAATCACTTGATCTTCCACAACTTCGCCTGTGGACATGGCGCGAAACACCACGAGATTCGCCAAATCTACAGGATCGCCATCCTGATGTCTGATGTCAAATTGTTTGACAATCTCTTCCATTGATTTGGCAATTACAGGCGATGCGGGAACTCCATTAGTAGAAGGCAAAGCATTAAAACTCAGGATTTTGCGTCCTGCGGAATTAATTTTGAGAATCCGTCCCGCAGGATCGCTAAGCAATACGCCATCGGCAAGTTGCTCAAAAACAGTAGTTAACTCTTCGCGTTGACGGGCGATCGTCTCAATGCTCTGAGCATTGCTGATCGCCGTGGCAAGGCGACGACCAATCGATTGCAAAATATTCCTTCCCCGTTCTGAAAGTGGCGTGAGGCTACCTAAAAAGAGAACTCCAACAAGGCTACGTCTGAGCATTAATGGATATGCCGACAAACTTTGGGGCAGAAGATCACCAACAGGAGTACGGTAAACAAGAGTTTGTCCTTTGAGGCGATCGCCTTCCCAAATAATTGCTTCTTGCAGTTGTCCTGCCTGACCGACAATCCCTTCGCCAAGGGTAATTTCTGTCAGGGCTTGACTCGTTTTATAACCCCATTCCGCCGCTAATACTAGATATCCTTCGGGGCGTGAGTTGGCGCTTTCCCAAAGATAAATACTACCGAGTTGAGCGCCTGTGAGCTTACAAATTTCTTCGAGACTTGCTTTGATTAATTTATATTGATCGGTGGTATTGGCTAAAACGAGATCGAGAGATTGCAGCGCAAACTGAATATCACGCGCTTCGAGAGTAGCCGTCTTGATCTCCAAATGAGCCGCCATCCGATTAAATACTTTGGCAAATTCACCGATTTCATCGGCTCCATTTAATCGCGATCGCGCTGATAAATTGCCTGTAGATAGTTCTTCCGCCGCCTCAGCAAGTTCCGTAAGTGGTGGCTGAATGCTGCGGATAATCGAAATGGCAACAAATAGCCCAGAGCCTAGTCCGCCCGAAAAAATCACGATCGCTAGCCATGTCGTAAAAGCCTCTAATTCGGGTGGGCCTTGCTGAATGTGCAGCAGCAGGATTAAGGTGGCGGTTGCTAGCAAAGAAATGCTAGTGGTCAGCCCAAAAATTAAACGATTAACTAAACTTTCACGGCGGGGCAAGTTGGCATTGGTCATGAGAATTCCCCTTGAGCTTGTACTAGTCGCTTAGGCATCATTTTAGCAAATCATAAGATGTATAAAGAGGCGCAAAGCGCCTCTTTTACATCTTATGATTCTAGAAAAACACCCATCTTACGGAATTTTTGATAGCGTAGCTCTTGGAGATCCTCTGCCTTTAATTTACATAAGCGATCAAGATTTTCCACAAGCGCTGCCTTGAGGTTTTCAGCGGTTTTCAAAGGCGATCGATGCGCTCCACCTAAAGGTTCATCGATCACATAATCAACGATCCCCAAACGCAATAAATCGGGAGCCGTAATTTTTAGAGCTTCGGCAGCTTTACCCGCCTTTGCCGAGTCGCGCCAGAGAATCGCCGCGCAAGCTTCAGGAGTCGCCACTGTATAGACTGAGTTTTCAAACATCATGATGTGATCACCAATGCCGATCCCCAATGCGCCACCCGATCCGCCTTCACCAATCACTGTGCAAATAATCGGTACGCTCAATCCAAACATCTGACGTAGATTAGCGGCGATCGCTTCGCCTTGTCCTTGCTCTTCTGCCGATACTCCAGGGTATGCTCCAGGTGTATCGATCAGGGTAATAATCGGTAATCTAAACCGATTAGCGTGATCCATTAGTCGCGCCGCCTTACGATATCCTCCAGGTGAAGCCATCCCAAAATTGCGGGTCACGTTGTCTTTAGTATCGCGCCCTTTTTGATGCCCCAAAATCACTACAGGGCGATCGTTAATTCTGGCTATACCACCCACTAAGGCAGGATCGTCATTACCTCGGCGATCGCCATGCAACTCGATCCACTCATCGGTAATCGCTTGCACATAGTCAAGAGTGCTAGGACGACGCGGATGCCTTGCAATCTGCATACGTTGCATTGCGCCCAATCCCGAAAAAATTTCTCGCCGCAAAAGCTCAGCTCGCTGCTCTAAAAGATGAATCTGCTCAACCATATCCACATCGTTTTCGTTCGCGAGGTCGCGGATTTGGGCGATACGGTTTTCTAGTTCAACGATGGGCTTTTCAAAGTCAAGCAGGATTTGGCGATCGGCCATGATGCAATTTTTTATATTTAGATACCGATTCTCAGATTAGCAGAAAAGCGTTACAGCGCTTTGCGCTGTTATAAAACCCAGAGAAATTTTTGAAAGAGCCGCGAAGCGGCACTTTTAAAAATTTCTCTATACTTCTTAAAGCCTCAATAAGCTGTAGAATATAGGATTGATTGAGATTAGTAAAAATATTTATGGATACTACATTAGCGATCGCCTACCTTGGAGTCTTGGTTGTGCTGCTGGCTGGCGTTACTTGGTTGGTTGTGCGTCAGATTTTGAAAGCACGCAGTCTAGAAAGCGTAATTTCTGACCTCCAGCCAAAGCTACAAAAGGAAAAAGGCACACCTGAAGACTATTACCAACTTGGCAGTGTTTATTTACGAAAAAAACTCTACGCTCAAGCCATTGCTTTGTTTAATAAAGCTCTAAAAGAAGGTGGAGACAACAATCCTGAAGTTTATAATGCGCTGGGATTTTCCTATTTTTCCCAAGAGCAGTACGACCTAGCGATTAAAAATTATAAAGAGGCGATCGCCTTACAAGATGGCTATGTGACTGCGATTAATAATCTTGGTCATGCCTATGAGAAGAAAAAGTTGCTACCTCAAGCGATCGAGATGTATGAGCAAGTGGTGAAGCTGGATGAAAAAAATGAAAACGCGAAACGTCGTTTAACTTCCTTGCGTAAACAGATTGTGCCAACTGCTTAATAGCAAGAACCGATTCCTGCTTAATTGCCAGATACAAGTTAATGTAAAGCCCAAGAGAAAGCAAATTATATAGTTTGCTTTCTATTAGGCTTTGGCAAATTATTTTAAATTTCACGTTTGACGAGCGATCGCCTCAACAATCATCTTCTCAAGTTCATTGTGTGCGATCGCCGATAACCTATCAGAACTCAACAACGAAGTCAATTACTTTTTTTGCTTAATCTCGAATAAAAACAGATAATGTCAACGAACTTATCGGGTCGGCATAACGGCTAAGTTGAGCGGCAGCAAAAAATCTTGCAGAGTAGAAGATCTTGTTGTTCGTCCGTTCCAACGCGATGTTAGGCTTCGGGCTTCAGTGTCTGAAAATCTAAGATATTTGAGTATAAACTTGCCACCGATTCTTGCCCGAAAAGCTCGTCCTTAAGTTTTAAATAATCTCCACTTCCAAAATTGCAAGCTGCCCAGAACCGAGAAACATTTGATGGCTCCATGTTTGATAACAGAACTCGTAATCCTTCTTGTAAGACCTGTTGCTCATTCTTAACTTTAATCATCACTGCTTATCTCCAATACAAAATCAACTGGATTCACCACTTTCAGCGTCAATCCCGAACATCGATTAATCAGTCGTTTGTCACAGGTAATCAAATAGTCACTATCTATCGCCTCAGCACAGGCAACATGCAGTGCATCAATGGCTTTAAGTCCATTATGCTGCAATCGCTCTGCTCTTTGTCGGATTGCTTCATCCACTATTTGTCTCGATCCAGCCATCTGAAGATAGCGATTCATGGCTTCTTGCTTGATAGGATAAGGATTACGGCTGTTTTCGTATTCTAGAACTGAAGAACTAACCAAAACAACCATCTTTATCTCCGCCATTTGCAAAATGATCGCAATACCTTATCTTCAGTGGTGGTATCTCTACTATTTGATGCCGATAGGGCGTTTCGTCTTCTCCACTTAATGCACTTCCACATACTTTGCAGATTTCGGGTAGATGCTCATGAATCTCTTCACACTTACTCGCTTCATATAAGTGTCTCTCATGTCCTTTGTGTCCTGTTTGTCCGCCCCGTTTCCGTTTCTCTTCCTTGTTTTCTAAACTTTCTACGGCACTCTTTTTCCCGAATCCATCTTGGGACGGTGGCTGCGATGAATTCTGGCTGTTTTGCTTCACTTGTTCTTCTAGCAACTCTAGTCGCTGTCTTAATATGCCGTTCTCTGCTCTTAATTCTTCGTTACCCGCTCTTAGTTCTTGGTTATCCGCTCTTAATGTCATCACGATTTGCTGCACGGACATTGGTGTTTCTAACCAATCCTTGCCTA
>JBBRQX010000247.1:0-4860 GCA_038225745.1 Pseudanabaenales cyanobacterium
GCGATCGCTTTATTAAAAGCCCACTCAAGGTTTACGCCGCCTGTGTTGTAATCAAGATTATTCACAGAGGCGCGAGTGTATTGCAAACGGATGGCAAAAGGACTAGCGTCATCAGCATTTTTAGGCGCAAATTCCAATTCAACAGTACCTTGATAGGGATCGCCAAATAAGCCCCGATTGATAGTTCCATCGGAAGTAGGACTACTCGCATTTTGAGCAACATATCCTGCTCTGAGGGTAAAAGCACTACCACCAAAATTCCAAGCGATCGCTGCACCAGCCCCATCATTGACAGGCAAAATCAATGGATTATTGATAAACATGCCGCTAGAAAAATCGGCTGACTCATCATTCGCAAAGCTATTTGCATCAAGATGATCGTTCAATGACATGTTGGTTCCAATCGAAGCTCGGATATCTTTGCCAATCGGAAAGTCATAGCGCAAGCGGTTCAATGTCGCCGTTGTGCCAACACCACTGTAATCAAATTTAGAACTGTTTCCAAATCCTGTGAACCCGAGTAAGCCTTCAGGAGCATCTAGAGAATTGCTAAGTCCAGTTCCACCATTACCAAGCTCGATCCGAGTTAGCAACAAATCTTCGCCAGTAAAGCTCGTATTGAAATTCAGGCGGACGCGACTAATTACAGTTGTATTGACTTTGCCAGCACCTGCTGGAGATCCAAGTGAATTCAGTAGAAAATCAGTACCTGAACTTCCCGCCGAGACAGCCGCAATTACTTGACCTGTGAGTTTAGTTGTGGTGGAAAATTGCTGTGATTCCAGCTTGGCAGTTTTGGCATCAAGGGCATCGACTCGACCGCGCAAAGTTGCAAGCTCAGTCGCAAATTCTTCTTGCAATTTTTGTAAAGTGGCGAGATCTTCTTTGCTAACTTTATCAGCTAGCCCTGCGGAAATAATCTCATTAATTTTGTCGAGGCAAGCATTTACACCTGCGGCAAATTCGTGGCGACTGGTGGATTGTTTGCCGCGAAAGGTGCGATCGGGATAACCCGCGATGCATCCGTATCGCTCAACTAAAGATTGCAAAGCCGTAAAAGCCCAATCTGTGGGACGCACATCACTGAGTTGTGAAACTGATGTGACATTTTGCGCTAGGGCATCTGGCGATCGCGTTGATTGAGCAGACACACCAGATATGTTAGCCATCATTCCAAATGCAGAAAAGGCGATCGCGCCAAATAGAGACATTTGGACTTGTTCAAACCAAACTTGCGACACAGCGTAACTCCTCACTTGCATAATACGTTAACCTTAATAGTAATTAATATCAATAGTAGATAAATAGTTTAAACATTTTTAGCCACTTTATATCTAAAAAGGATAGAAAATAAGTAAATAAGTTGATTATTAATTGCAATAGTATGGGTAACTACTTCATCCAAACCAACTTTATTTGCTGTTGTTTTTCTACTTATTTAAGAATGATAATCATTATCATAACATAAAGATAGCTGAAACCTCAAAAATTAGACTCGCGATCTTAAAAGAAAATACGCAATATTGCTTGAATGCTCAATGTATTAGCTAGAATCTAGCTAGCGTTCACATAAACGAGCCTGTGGTACAAATACTCGAAAATCCCTTACGGGTTGGTTTACAGCAAGAAAGAACACCAGAACCATCGATCCTTGTGATCTTTGGTGCGTCAGGTGACTTGACCATCCGCAAGTTAATTCCCGCAATCTACCATCTCAAACAGCAGCGTCGCCTGCCGCCCGAACTTACAATTGTTGGTGTGGCTCGAAGACCTTGGAGCCATGACTACTTCCGTGAGCAAATGCGTGAGGGTGTAGAGAAGTTTTCTGTGGGCATTGGTGCTGAAGCAGTTTGGCAAGATTTTGCTGAAGGCTTGTACTATCAATCGCTCGATATGAGCAACCTCGAAGATTATCACAAACTTGATGAATTCCTGACACAACTCGATCAACAAAGAGGCACTCGCGGTAATCGCGTCTTTTATTTAGCAGTTTCGCCCAACTACTTTATCGATGCGATCGAGAAGTTAGGTGAAGCGGGGATGATCAAAAATCCGCAGAAGTCTCGATTAGTGATTGAGAAACCTTTTGGTAGGGATCTTGCCTCTTGTCAAGAGCTTAATCGAGTTGTCCAGAAAGTTTGTGACGAAAAACAGATTTATCGCATCGATCACTATCTAGGTAAAGAAACTGTTCAGAATCTTTTGGTGTTGCGGTTTGCCAATGCCATCTTTGAACCATTATGGAATCGCCAGTTTATCGATCACATCCAAATTACGGTTGCAGAAACAGTTGGGGTCGAAGATCGGGCTGGTTATTACGAAAACTCTGGGGCGCTCAGGGATATGTTGCAAAATCACTTGATGCAACTTTTTTGCCTAACTGCGATGGAGCCACCGAATTCTATGGATGCAGATTCGCTGCGAAATGAAAAGGTGAAGGTTATTCAGGCGACTCAACTGGCGGATATACGTCATTTAGAGCGATCGTGTGTACGGGCGCAATATGGCGCGGGTTGGATGAAGGGTAAACAGGTGGAAGGCTATCGCGATGAGCCGAATGTTAATCCTAATTCTTTAGTGCCGACTTATGTGGCGATGAAGTTTGAAGTTAATAATTGGCGTTGGCAAGGTGTTCCTTTTTACTTGAGAACTGCTAAACGGATGCCTAAAAAAGTCAGCGAAATTGCGATCCAATTTCGTGATGTGCCTTATTTACTATTCCAGTCTGCGGCAAAGCAAGTTTCGCCAAATGTGCTGACATTGAGGATTCAACCTAATGAGGGGATTTCGCTCAAGTTTGAGGCGAAGATGCCAGGGGCTGACCTGCGATCGCGTTCAGTTGATATGGACTTTGGCTATGGTAAAACCTTTGGTATCGAAGGCTCCGATGCTTACGATCGCCTGTTGCTAGACTGTATGCTAGGCGACCAGACCCTATTTACACGCGGTGACGAAGTGGAAGCTGCTTGGAAAGTGGTCACACCTGCACTAAGTGCATGGGAGCAGCCCAACGATCCCAGTATCGTTCCGCAATATGAGGCGGGAACATGGGGGCCAACTGAAGCCGAACAATTGATCGAACGTGATGGGCGACAATGGCGACGGCTATAACGAACCAATAAATTTTTTTAGAAGCCACGCAAAGCGTGGCTTCTAAAAAAATTGGGGTTTGGTTTTATCGCAAAACTCTGTAAGAAAAATTTTGGAGAGTCGGGCGTAGCCCGACTCTCCAAAAAATCAATGTAAACGGTGTTGATTTAGGGTTGGTTTATTTTATATGAATACGCAAGCAACTTCCGTTGTATCTTTACAAGCTCCCAAAGATGTCTCGGTATCTCAAGTCGAAGAAGAACTAAGCAAAATTTGGCAGTCCTACGGTGAAAACTCCGCCGCTCGGGCTACCACTTTTAATCTGTTGGTATACGAACCAGAAACTATCGGTGCAGCATCGCGGCTGGCTTCTGTGGATGCGATCGCCTCTCAGAGTCCATGTCGGGTCATCAGTTTGGTCACTCTCAATGAAGAAGATCAAGGTATATCTGCACAGGTAGCCGCTTACTGCCCGATTCAGAAAAACCGTAGCTCATTGGTTTGTGGTGAATACATTACTCTGACTGGCGCGAAACCTGCATTTGAGCGCGTGCATAGTATTTTGCCAGAATTATTGATACCTGACTTACCTGTATTTCTGTGGTGGAAAGATAGCCCTGCGCCGAATACGCGCATGTTTGAGAAGATGGTTAATTTAAGCGATCGCTTAATTATGGACTCAGCGACCTTTGCTAATTCTGAGGCAGACTTACTCAAGGTTCAGAGTATGCTCACATCAGGAACCCAAATTGCTGACCTAAATTGGCAACGTCTTGCACCTTGGCAAGAACTGACGGCTCAAGCCTTTGACCAACCCGATCGCCGTTCGGCCGTCTGGGAAATTGATGGGATTACTATTGACTATGAGCGTGGCAACAGTACCCAAGCTTTGATGTTCTTGGGATGGATCGCCAGCCGTCTTGGCTGGGAACCACTTGAGCGTAGTAATGAAGGTGGTGACTATAATATTCAGCACGTTACTTTTGAAGGACGCGATAATATCAAGGTCAAAGCTGAATTAGCAGCGATCCCAATTGGTGATGTTGGCGAAGTTGTGGGCGACCTGATCGGTTTGCGCTTAACCGCATCCAACCAAAATACTGACGCTTGCAACGTATTCTGCTCGGAGTCAACGGGCTGTATGCGGATGGAAGCTGGCGGCGGGGCGCAAAACTATCGCGTCCATCAAGTATCATCTCTAGCCGATCAAAGTGCTGATACGCTACTGGGACAACAGTTGCAACGTTGGGGGCGAGAGGTACTTTATGAAGAAAGCCTTTCACTCGCAGCAAAAATAATCGCACAATAAAAGAAAGGCTCGCTGATGCGAGCCTTTCTTTATAATAAAACCCAAAAAGCTATAGCACACGCTGCGCGTACGCTACAGCTTTTTCGGTTTTATTATGCCTATTTAAAATTCTTCGATTTCTAGTTGTCCGACGATGAAGGCAACGCAGCCAAACGCGCAGGTAATTGGCAAGGGATTTTTGAGAATAAAGCAAAAGATTGAAGCTAAACAGGAAATAGCGATCGCGGCAAATGTCCAAGATTTCTCATCATCGCTCATGCCCTTAGCATTTTTGATTTTCCGAAGGGTGGCGTTAGGAATTGGCAATGGCATCACGGAGCTTGGTGGAAACGCCCAATAATTGCAGCACCGTTCAACAAACAGGTCAGTCCACCCATTTTCTTGACACCATTCATCAACCCACTCATCCCGAAAATGCTTCATAGGATCACCTGATAAGCGGGAAACTCAGGTGCTTCAGC
>JBBRQX010000248.1:0-4857 GCA_038225745.1 Pseudanabaenales cyanobacterium
ATGAACTCTCTTCTTGCTCAAAAGTAAACTCTTCTGAAATTCCAGCATCTGCCGAAGTCTCAAAATAAATATCAGGGACTTGATCAGGTAAACTAGCTAATTCTTCTTCAATGATCGATTGTGACGAGTCATTAGAATTACCGCCAAGTGTCTCATCTAGAGAGTCATTAAATGATTGATCGAATGTCATGTCAAAGGGTGACTCATCAAAAGACATGTCAAATGCACTACTAAAGACTTCTCCAGATGAAGTCTCAAGAGATTCTTCTAATGACTCATTGGGCTTATAGATACTGTAATCATCATCGGCCATAAAATCAAACTCCTCAGAAACTCTCTCATCTAGAGGGTTTGACGCAAACATATCATCTACGATCGCATCATTATTTGGCTCTACCACTGCTCGGCCTTCTATAGCAAATGGATCAAAATCTGAGGTGACATTCATGTCAAATTCTTGAGTTGAAATGTTACTATCAAAGAATGAATTTGAACTGTCTAGTGTAGATTCTATATCCATTTTAGGTATTTGGAAGTCATCATCCAAATCAGGAATCGAAAAATCTACAGAAGTTGGTAGATTGGCATTTGCATCTTCAGCAAGCAGCGATGGAGTAGTACCAAAAGCGGTATCGTCTTCAAATGAAGAAGTAGCTGAGACAATCATCGGATCGATAGAGGCTTCGCTGATCGCAAACTCATTGACTCCCTCCATTGGAACTTTTAGATTTGGTACAGTATCTGCACTCAGTTCATCTTCAAAATTAATTGCATACTCATCAATATTATCGAGTGGATATTCTTCATAGACTTCTTGCCTGAGATCGTCAAGGAGAGCCTGTTCGATGTCAGACATATCTGTTAAGTCTAGGGATGCTGCCACGCTTTGATCTTGGTCGTGATCACCAATACTTGTGAATACATCAGCAATTTCTTGCTCTGGGCTGAGAGAATCTGGAATCGTTACTGAATCGAGGTCTTGCTCAAATTTTAAGTTGAAGGCAGAAGAAATTTCAGGATTTTCTATAAATTCGTTGGAAATCTCTTCTTCAAGATTTTCTTCAAATAAATATTCTTCATCATTTAAATCGGTATTTAGATCGGTTAAATTGGCATCATCTTGGCTTTGGCTACTTGACGCTAGATTATCGATATTAGATTCAGTATATGTAGCGTCGGAGGCTTGTACTGAAATAGCAAACGTAGTCGCAGCGACAGCGATCGCAGGTGCGACAAATCCTAAGCCAGCATCAAATTGATCTAATGCTGGTGCAGAATCAAGCAAGCTATTGGTCGATGTGTCGGGTAGTTCAACTTCTGGGGTCGTCGAAATATCTTTAACAGTGGAGGCTGGAGCTTCAGAAACAAGAGTGGGCAGACGGAAAAATTGAATGCCTTGCAACAGTTGCTGCGCCTGATTTCCCATGTCTTCTGCCTGTTGTCTCGCCGATCGCGTTAGATTTGCTGTGCGATCGGCTAGTTGCGCGATTTCACTGATATAGCTAGCTGTAGATCCTGCCGCATCGGCAATTTCGGTACTAGATTCAGTAATAGTTTGTCCAATTTGGACAACTTCTTCGGTGGCACTTTGAATGCTATCAAAGGCGGATTGCGAAGCTTCAACACCTGATGTAAAGCCTGAGACCAGTCCACTTAAATTCTGAACTTCGGCATCGATCGCCGTTACAACAGTTTGGATCTGCGATGTGCGTTGTTGCAATACCGTCAAACCACCATTGGTTTGAGTTGCCAAATCATTAACTTGTCCTGCGATCGCTTCAAATTCACGAGCTACACCAGCAAATTGTTTAGGATCTTTTTGTTCAGCAGCCCTTGCCGCGACGAGGGTGGCATTGAGGGCGAGGACTTGGGTTAACGAAGCAATTTGCCCTTGATCTTGCACAAATTGCTCTGCTAGACCGACAAATTCGCCCAAAGTTTTCATGCGTTGCACGATCTGGGCTGAGCCTGTTTGCAAGACGCTAATACTTTCGGTGAGGGTATTAATGGCCGTTTGTCCAGAGGTCACAGTGTCGCGAACCTCTTGGAGCGATTGATTGGCGACATTTATTTGTGCAGCTGATCGCTGAGCAATCGCGGCTACTTGTTCGGTCAGAGCTTGCCCTTGGGTAACCGATTGGGCTTGTTCGGCGGTGTTTAGCACCACGGTTCGGGCTAGTTCTTCGAGATCGGATGCACCTTGAGCCACTTGCTGCGCCGTACCTAAAACGCTAGAGATAATCTCTACGAGTTTTTCGCGCAAACGGTTAAGCGTATCGGCGACTAATCCTGTAGCGCGATCGTTTACCTGCGCTTCAATGGTGAGATCGCCCTCCTCCATTGATGAGACGACATCTAGTAAGTCGCCAACCTCCGACTCCATTAATTGTGTTTCAGCAAGATTTTGTTTGATTTGTGCTGCTGTCGTGTCGTCATCTGAGTTTGATGATTGAGCCAATTCACCACGCAAGTGGATTTCATTGGTTTTAACTCGTTGAAAAGTGCTTTTTAGCAAAAGGCTAAGACGCTCAATTTCGTCCTTACCTGCAACGGCTTCGCCTGCATTTCCTTGTTGGTTTAAGAAGCGATCGCACTCTTCGGTAAGTGGCTCCAGTCGCTTTTTGATGGAGTTGACAAATCCTAATATGGCGATCGCTAAAATTGCACTAAGGCCGACGGCTGTACCACCAACTAAAATCAACAGCTTATTGGTGATTTCTGCCTCTGGCAAATAGGTAGCAACGAGCCAGTCACTACCCGCGATTTTGCGATAAGCCCATAGATTGCCACCCGTTTGAGCGATGCCGACTGGTTGCGTTTTGGCTTGCTGAGCAAGGCTAATGAGAGCTTCTTCTGTAGGATTTTGTGTAGACGAAGAAATTGCTTTGCCACTGGCATTAATAACCACAAATCCAATTTTGCTCTCACTGTCAGCAGCAATATTTGTCGCGTTTATCAATAAAAGCTCACTGGCGATCGCGTCAGCACTGACGATCCCCAAAACTTTTGACCCATCGCTGATGGGAGCGCTATAACTGATGATTGTCTTCCCCAAAGCGGTGTATGGCTCCGACCAAGATGCTTGCCCTTTTAGCGTTGCTTGATAGAAAGGCGCTTTTAGAATGTCAGGGCGATCGCCAGATATAAATTTGTCATTGGGCGCAACTAGCTTTTGTCCAGATATTTCAGGCTTTAAGCCAGATTGTTCTTTCCAAACATAAGGAACAAGAGTCTTGGTTCGGGTAAATAGGAGATTACCACTTGACGCGATCCCCATACCTGCTATAGAGGTATTTTTTTGTAATCCATCCACCAGCAACCGTTGATAAGCCTCAGCAGCTTTGGGCTTTGGCGGTTGCTGGGCTAAGATTCTGGCGGCATTGGCGACCCCATCGACAGTCTGCTGCACATCCGCGAGTTTGCCCTCGATCTGGCGAGTCTGAGCTTCGGCAGATCGATCAACCTCTCGCCGTGAGCTACTTAATAATTCCTGATAAAACCAATATCCTAAACCACCCAAACCAATCAGTGATGTCCCGATCGCAATCAGCAGTAGACTCAGCCCCATCGGGCCTTTAGATTTATTCTGTTTGGGGGGAATTGGCGACTTAGGCGATCGCGTTGAAGATGCTTGATCGTTTTTGCCCAATGATGTCGCTCGGTTTTTGTTAGGGGTGCTTGCCATATGCATTAGCTATAGGGAAAGGATCGGATATTTTTGAGAATATTACCATACATCATACTCGAACCAATTAGGAAACCAAATAGTTGAATCCCAAATTAATTTACTTGGTTAGCGCAAAGTGTTAGCTAGAGATTTGCCAGCGTTGCGGTTGCCAAATATGGTTAGGAATACTGGATAAGATAATTTCAATGGGAGTATACTCGTTCTCTTTGATATTCGCTACTGTTTGATGCATTTTTTTTGAATAATCTGGAGCAGCGATCGCTGAAATCGTTGACTCATCTCGCGTTGATGAATGTAAACCTAGTCTTTGATACTCATCGATAGTGAGACTACCGATTACTCGATCCACGATGATCCCGACCTCACCTAGATTCTTGCCACCTAATTCGTTTTTACTTATTCTCACTACCGTCAGAGATTCGGTAATTAAAGTGCGCTGCTCTCCCATCAGCACTCGTAACAATAGCAAAGGCATCACAGTTGCTTGATGATGCGTTATCCCAATTATTGCTGCTCCATAAAATGGTAACGCCAAAATCGCATTGCGATCAAGGATAATGATCTCTGAAACTAAAATATCGGGAAAAGTAACCAAGCGATCGCCGACTTTTGCCACAATATATCGGTTATTAGGTGCAACTAATTGTTCAAGAATGCTCATTTCACTGGTTGCGGTAATTTCTGCAAGACTTCAGACAATGACTCCCGACTAACAGGTTTGGGCAGGTAGTCATTAGCCTTGGCACGTTTTAAGCCATAATCAATTTCCAGTTTGGTGCTTTTGGTTGAGCATAAAATCACATACTGATCGACAAGTTGATGATGCGATCGCACTTCGCGTAAAAACTTGTAGCCATCCTGCTCTGGTAAGACAATATCTAAGAAAATTGCCCTATAGGAATTGTTGATGATCTTGTCTAAGGCCCCTACGGTCGATTCGCAGAAGTCCGCAGTATTTCCTAGATCCTTCAAGAAAGAGGTTAACAAATGTCTCTGGATCGCCGAATCATCAATTATTAGAAAATGCTCGTTCATAATTTTTATTTTAAACTTTAATGTAACTAAGTTCTAGACTAATGTATCTGTTGATAAAGGTGCAAGCTCCCTCAATAAGTTACGCAATTCATCGCGAAACTTTGGTGTATCTGATGTCGAATGTGGTTTGGCAA
>JBBRQX010000249.1:0-4831 GCA_038225745.1 Pseudanabaenales cyanobacterium
AAAGCTTCGCACTTGCTAGCGACACTCTCTGCTTCAGCCGATCTCGCTACTGGTCAACCCTACCACCCCATTGAAACAGCTAACGTGCGTGAGTTATCGATTCTCGCAGAGTCATTTAATCAAATGGCGCAACAGTTACAAATTTCATTTGCGGCGCTTGCTCAAGCTAAAGAAGAATTAGAAGTTCGCGTAGGGCAGCGAACTGAAGCACTCAAGGCAAGTGAAAGTTTGCAAAGAGCCACCTTTGAATCGATCGCCGATGGCATTTTGGCAGTAGATCGAATCGGTCATATCACTAGCTACAATCCGCAGTTTGTCGATATGTTTTCTCTATCTCCAGAAGTTCTATCGATATCGGATTATTCTCTTAGATTAGAATTTCTATCAGAAAAGATGCTTGATCCTCATGACTTTATGCGGCGATCGCAAGAATTTTATAGCCATCCTGAACGTGAAAGTTATGACTTGTTAGAATTATTTGATGGTCGAGTGTTGGAACGTTATTCTCGTCCGCAGAGGCTCGGCGATC
Organism: Pseudanabaenales cyanobacterium; assembly: GCA_038225745.1. GTDB lineage: Bacteria > Cyanobacteriota > Cyanobacteriia > Pseudanabaenales > Pseudanabaenaceae > Pseudanabaena. Next base: position 530 of record JBBRQX010000249.1, read on the forward strand.
GGATCATTGGGCGCGTATGGAGTTTTCAGGATATTACGGCTCGCGTCCAAGCAGAGCAAGCTCTTGAAGAGCAAAAAACCTATTTACGATTAATCATCGATAGCATTCCTCAACAAATTTTCTGGAAAGACACCAGTCTGGTGTTTTTGGGTTGCAATAAAAATTGGGCGACCTATGCTCAACTAGATACTCCAGAAAGTGTGGTGGGCAAAACTGATTACGATCTAATTGCTAATCCTGAGTTGGCAAATTCTTTTCGGATGCACGATCAGCAGATTATGGAATCGAACGTTCCTATAATGCATGTAATTCAGCGCAAACTTAACCCAGATAAATCTGGAAAATCTATATGGCTAGATATCAGCAAACTACCGATTATCGATGCAGAAGGGAAGACTATCGGAATTTTGGGTGTACTTGACGACATTACGGAGCGGAAACTTGCTGAAGAAGCCCTCTATGCTGAGCAAGAGAAATCCGAGAAATTATTATTAAACATTCTCCCTAAAGCGATCGCTGATCGCTTGAAACAATTCGACGGGGTAATTGCCGATAGCTTTGAGTCAGTCACAGTTCTTTTTGCTGATCTAGTTAGCTTTACGAGAATGTCGTCAGAACTCTCTCCCCAAGATTTAGTCGATCTGCTGAATCTGATTTTTTCTAGCTTTGATACGCTCTGTGAAACCTATGGATTAGAGAAAATCAAAACAATTGGTGATGCATATATGGTGGCAGGTGGCATTCCTATTCCCACGGAAAACCATGCCGATGCGATCGCTTGTATGGCGCTAGATATGGTGAATAAGGTTGCGGAACTTCGGGACTTGACAGGTAGACCACTGCAAATTCGGGTTGGCATTCATACAGGCGCGGTAATTGCGGGTGTGATCGGTACGCAAAAATTTATTTACGATCTCTGGGGAGATACGGTAAATGTGGCGAGTCGGATGGAGTCCCATAGCGAAGTTGGCAAAATCCAAGTGACGCAAGCCACCTATGAACTTCTCAAAGATAAGTTTGACTTAGTAGAGCGTGGTGCGATCGAGGTCAAGGGCAAAGGGCTAATGCAAACCTATTGGCTAACCAGTAAAATACCTACAGAATAAGCGGCGTGATTATTCGTGTAAAAAGCCCAAAAGATGTGGCGATCGCCACATCTTTTGGGCTTCACTTTGCAGATTTATCGCCTGAAGTTAGTAATAACTTCAATTTGAGATCGATTAAATTAATATCAGCTAAGCCAATTTGCACATCACCTTCTAAGACTATTCCTGTACTGATTAAGCGATCAAGCAATTCCAAAATCGATGATTCACTTGATGATTTGTCAGGGTAATATGCACCGCGTCTGGGTAAAAGTTTGCCAAATTCACCTAAATCGAGATTAAGATCTTCAGGATCGATATCAAGAACTTCGCAAAGATTGAAAATTTGTTGTTCTAAAGCTTGCAAGCTATTAGCTGCTCTTTCAATTTCAGACTCAGTTAACTTTTCAGCATCCATCCGCCGAATTACTTGCGCTTCCATTAATTGCCGCAATAATTCCACTAATGTGAGAATCAGTGGCGCTAGTCCTGATTTTTTGGGCTTGACGATTAAACTATCAGTTAAACTATCGTTATTATCAGTCATTAAAAAATTCCAGAAGCTTCTTAGCCTAGTTTACATTGATCCCAAAGCCAAAAGAGAAGGTTGCTACGATTTGTACTACAACCTTCCTCTTTTGCTTTATATTTCGCCGTTGGCGATCGCCCAAGTCCGATCCGCCATCGAGTCAAGCTCTTCAGGATCGTGGGTAACGACAAGAATCGTCCAATCTTTTTTGAGTTCTTGCAAAATGCCTAAAATTTGCTTACGCATTGACCAGTCTAAACCTGCGGTCGGCTCATCTAGCAATAATAAACTGGGCTGACGAATTAACTGCACCGCAAGGGCTAGCCGCCTTTGCTGACCACCACTCAGCGATTGGGGTGAGTTATCAGGATTTAGATGGCTTAGACCCACGGAACTCAGTGCGCTCTCAATGCGATCGCCCTCTAAATCAATATGCCCCAATCTTAATTCTTCTAAAATCGTACTCCCACAAAAATGGCGCTCAGGGAATTGAAATACTAGCCCACATATTTGTTGCAAATTGTCGGGACTTAGTTCTTGAGATTTCCAATAAATACCGCCGCTATTCCATTCGACAAATCCTGCCAAAATTTCTAGTAAGGTACTTTTACCAGAACCACTGGGTCCCACCATCAAGCCTAATTGTCGATCTTCTAGTTCAAAGGATATATTTTTAAGGATTGCGTCAGGTGTGGCGGGTGGGTGATAGGAAAGATTACGGATCGAGAGCATAAAGTTTTTGAAAGTTAACTTTTTTATTTTATAGCGATCGCTACCTGCATTAAAGCTCAAAAAGCTGTAGCGCACGCTGTGTGTGCGCTACAGCTTTTTGGGTTTTATTTATAATTTTGCAAGCTCTTGGCAAGCAATTTGATACTGCTGCTCAATTTCGGCTAATAATTGAGGTAAACCCTCACTGTCTTCCTGTTTGCTCTTTAGTTCAACTTCGAGGCAGAGTTTGCCCAAGGCTTTTGCTCCCAAAATATTGCTACTCCCTTTTAAGGTATGAGCATTATAGTTAACCTCTTGGAGATCGTTATTAGCGATCGCCTGTCGCAGATTTTGTAGTAGCACAGGCGCTTCTTCGACGGTGAATAAATTAACCATGCGTCCGACTAGGTTGGCATTAATTTGTTGGAGATTATGGATGGAGGCAGGGTCGATCACTGAAGGGATATTTGCTTTGGCGATCGCATCCACAGCGATCGCCTCCTCATTTTGACTAGCCCATTTCTCGATTGTGCGTTGCAGCGAATCCATCATGATCGGCTTACTGATGTAATCATCCATCCCCGCCCGTAAACACATCTCGCGATCGCCTTGCATTGCGCTAGCGGTCATCGCAATAATCGTCGGACGCTCATAGCCTGTTTGCAACTCATGCCAATGATTAACTAAATAGTTGGCGGTTTCTAATCCATCCATTTCTGGCATCTGTACATCTAGCAATAGCAAGTCATAATGATTAACCTGTAACGCTTCTAGCACGGCTAAGCCGTTATCAACGACATCGGGCTGATAGCCGATCTTAATCAACATCGCCATAGCTAGCTCTTGGTTAATTAAGTTGTCTTCAGCAATTAAAATTTTTAGTGGAATGCGATCGCCCAGCCGATCAACAGGACTATTATTTGGACTCTTGTTGATTGAATCTTGCAACGTATAACTTGGCTGCTCTTTAGTGGTTTGGGTTGTGATTGTAAATGAAAAAGTAGAACCTTGATTAGGCTTACTTTCGACTTGGATTTTGCCCCCCATATTCTCAACCAAATTTTTGCAGATCGCCAAGCCCAATCCAGTACCGCCATACTTGCGAGAGGTGGCTGCCGTTGCTTGCGAAAAAGGCTGAAATAGGCGCTGCATTTGTTCGTTGCTAAGTCCAATGCCCGTATCACTCACTGAAAACAGCAATTGAAAGGGGCGATCGGCAATCGGCTCGCGATCGGCGACTAAGCGCACTCCAATCCGCACTGATCCTGAATCCGTAAATTTGAGAGCATTGGAAACCAAATTTAAGAGAATTTGCCGCAATCGCGTCACATCACCAATAATAAATGGCGGCACAGACGACTGCATACTTACTTCAAATTTGAGGTTATTTTCATTAGCTTTGGCTAACTGCACATCATAGATGTCACGCACCACAGCGCGGACATCCATCGGTACATTTTCTAGTTCTAATTTACCTAATTCAATTTTAGAGAAATCTAAAATATCGTTAATCACGGAAAGCAGCATTTCGCCACTGACTTGGATCGTCCGCACAAATTTATCCTGTTCAGGATTAAGCTCAGTTCCCGCCAAAAGCTGGGTCATCCCAATCACACCATTAATCGGTGTGCGAATTTCATGACTCATCATCGCCAAAAAAGCCGCCTTCGTACTTACTGCTTCTTCGGCTTCTTCTTTAGCTTTTTGGAGATCTTCCATTAGTTGCAGTTGTCGCATTTCTGCTTGCTTTTTAGCAGTGATATCGCGAAAGCACCAAATTAAGCCAAAAAACTTATTTTGTTCAGAATTTACGGGGCTGGTGTAATAGTCGAAAGTGCGATCGCGATAAACGACTTCACCACTTCTAATTACATCAGGCTCATCGTAAGTAGTCTCTAACAAATCGGTCAAAACGCTAGGAAGAGAAGGTTTAATCAAAAACGTTCCCAATGGCGATCCATTCAGAAACTCATGCCC
>JBBRQX010000250.1:0-4807 GCA_038225745.1 Pseudanabaenales cyanobacterium
AGGCGATCATTGGTGTCTATGTGCCTCAAGATGGAAGGAAGCCTTGGACGCAGGTGTTGCGCCGCCTGTGAAATTAGCTGCTACCCATGAAGCGGCTTTAAAGATTGTGTCTATCGATCAACTAAAATCTCACGCAATTTAAAGACAATCTTGGCAAATTTGTTCCCATGCTGCCACAGGGTCAGCCGCCGCCGTAATTGGGCGACCAATTACTAAATAGTTCGCACCTGCCGCGATCGCCTGCTTCGGAGTCATCACCCGACTCTGATCGCCAACTGCTGACCATGTAGGGCGGACACCGGGAGTAACGAAACAAAAATCTTTGCCCAATATGGTTCGCAGATTAGCAACTTCATGGGGCGAGCAGACTGCACCTGTAAGCTCACTTGCTTGGGCAAGCAACACCATTTGCGCCACATATTCAGGCACATCAAGGGTTACTTTGAGATCGGATGCTAATGCCGATGCAGAAATACTGGTTAATAGCGAAATAGCCAAAAGTTGCGTTGATGAACCTTGGACTTCGGATTGGGCAGCTTGCATCATGGTTTTACCACCCGATGCGTGAATTGTCAGGAAATCTGCACCATATTTCGTCGCAACTCGGCAAGCAGAGGCGACAGTATTGGGGATGTCATGCAGCTTTAAATCTAGAAATATTTTTTTATGACGTGCCTTTAATTCTCGCAAAACCGTACTGCCATCGGCGATAAATAGTTCTAGTCCCACTTTCCAGAAATCTACTTGGGGTAGGCGATCGCATAAAATCATGGCTTCGGCAGCAGATGGGACATCCAGCGCCACAATAATTTTTGCGGCAATATTTTTTATTTGAGAATCTGCTTCAGGATTAAGGTTTATTTTCATTGCTTTAACACAAATTTGAACGATACTAGAGCCTAATCCTATTACGTATTGTCGTTCGGAGGATCTATGCGAGCGGTATTGATGGCAGGCGGTTCGGGAACGAGATTGCGCCCACTCACTTGCGATATGCCAAAACCGATGGTATCGGTGCTAAATCGTCCTATTACTGAGCATATTCTTAATTTATTGAAGCGTCACGGCATCCGCGAAGTAATTGCTACCTTGCATTACTTGCCTGATGTGATTCGCGAATATTTTGGCGACGGCTCCGATTTTGGCGTAAATATGATGTATGTGGTTGAGGAAGATCAACCATTAGGGACATCAGGCTGCGTTAAAAATGTGGAAAATCTGTTAGACGGCACTTTTCTGGTGATTAGTGGCGATAGTATTACCGACTTTGACCTCACGGCGGCGATCAAATTTCATCGAGCTAAAAAATCGCAAGCGACCCTGATTTTACGAAGGGTTATTGATCCGATGGCTTTTGGGGTGGTGATTACTGATGAAAACGATCGCATTCAAAGATTTTTAGAAAAACCATCGACTAGTGAAATTTTTTCCGACACGGTGAATACGGGGATTTATATTTTTGAGCCTGAAATCTTAGATTTTCTACCTGCTAACGAGCCGAGTGACTTTTCTAACGATCTATTTCCACTTTTATTAGCTAAAAACGTGCCGATGTATGGCTATATCGCCAGTGGCTATTGGTGTGATATTGGCTCCTTAGAGGCGTATCGGCAAGCGCAGTATGATGCAATACGGGGACGAGTTCACTTAGATTTAGACTATGTGCAGTTGCGAACAGGATTATGGACGGGTAAGCATACGGTAATTTCACCAACTGTCCAGATTGAGTCACCTGTGCTAATTGGGAGCAATTGCTCGATTGGCGATCGCACCAAAATTTCCGCAGGGACAATTATTGGCGATCGCGTCACCATTGGCGCTGATTGCGATCTGCAACGCCCGATTATTGGCAATAGCGCCATGATTGGCGAAGAATGTCACCTTTCGGCTTGCACGATTTCTCCTAATGCGAGGGTCAGTCGGCGCGTTCATGTGATGGAAGGAGCCGTAGTTGGTTCTAATTCAGTGATTGGTGAAGAAGCCAGAGTTTTCCCAAATGTGCGGATTTGGCCGAGCAAACATGTAGAATCTGGCGCAACTGTAACCACGAACTTGATCTGGGGTGCAATGGCGGCGCGGAATTTGTTTGGGCAATATGGGGTATCTGGATTAGCGAATGTGGATATCACGCCTGAGTTTGCGGTAAAACTAGGCGCAGCCTATGGCGCGACTCTGCGCCCAAATTCTCATGTGATGGTTTCGCGGGATCAGCGCACGATTTGCCGAATGTTAACGCGATCGCTGATTTCTGGATTAATGTCTGTGGGCATTAACGTAGAAAACCTTGAAGCAACAGCAATCCCCATTTCGCGATTCATTGCCCCCACTTTAGGTATTGTCGGTGGCATTCATGTACGTGTCCATCCAGATCGCAATGACAGTGTGATGATCGAGTTTCTTGACTGCCATGGCATCAATATCAATAAGGCGACTGAAAAAAAGATTGAAGGGACATTTTTCAAAGAAGATTTTCGCCGCGCTCGCATTGAAGAAATTGGTGAAATCAGTTACCCAGCTCGTGTTCTAGATTATTACAACACAGGTTTTGCTAAAAATATTGACGTTGAAGCAATCAGGTTCAGTGACTGCAAAAAAATCGTTATTGATTATGTCTATGCGGTATCAGGCGCAGTTTTACCAAGAATTTTAGGCAAATTTAGCACTGATGTAGTGGTGCTAAATGCCAGTCTCAATGAAGTTGCCCCGACTCCTGTTGATCGCGAAAAAATGTTGACCCAACTAAGCGATGTGGTCAAAGCGGTGAAAGCTAATTTTGGGGTGCAGGTTTATGCCAATGGTGAAAAATTTATCTTAATTGATGAGTTAGGTAAGCCAATTCGCGACGAAATCTTGACTGGGTTGATGGTGGAGATGGTGCTAATGTCTCAACGTGGCGGCATTGTGGTTGTGCCAGTCTCGGCATCGGGCTTAGTGGAACTGATCGCCGAGAAGCATGGTGGTAAAGTGATTCGGACTCGTGCTAATCCGACGGCTTTAATGACAACTTGTCATAACACTGAAGGTGTGGTATTCGGAGGCTCGGCAGAAATGGGCTTCATTTTCCCGCAGCTTCACTCAGGATTTGATGCGATGTTTAGCATTGCTAAAATCATGGAATGGATCACGCTTCAAAAGCGATCGCTGTCGCAAGTGCGTTTACATTTGCCGCGTTGCCATTTTCGCAAACAGACAGTACGATGCCCTTGGAGCGTCAAAGGTACACTCATGCGCCACTTGGTCGAATCCTATGGAAACGAAAGGGTGGAACTGATCGATGGGGTGAAAGTTTTTTATAGCGATCGCGATTGGGTGTTGGTATTACCTGATGCTAGCGATCCACTTGTGCATATTTTTGTGAATGGCTTTGATACACCATTGAGTAATGGTCAAGCATGGGCAGAGCAGCACCTAGAAGACTTTTGCAGTCATATAGATGGTTTCTGTAAGTTACAGATTGCGCTCTCTAAAGATACTGTCCTGCTCGACAATTAGCCCAGATTTTTGTAAAAGCACCGCTTCGCGGTGCTTTTACAAAAATATTAAAGATATGTTGATATTAGTAGGGGCGAAGCATTCCCACCGATACTTAATAAATTCTAAGATATCTTTATTGGGGAATGCTTCGCCCAAACCTCGCAACGCAGGGACGATTTATCAATTAAGGCGAAGAGGGTTTAGCATTTGCGGAGTGAAATTTCGGTGATGAGTTGAGATATGGTGGCGCAAATGCTAAACCCCTACTAAATTCAATTGTGCCAATGCGTCCACAAATATGGCAAATTAAAGGATCTAATCAAAATTACAAACTACGTCTCGATAAACGAAGTTAAACATAATGACATTAAAAGTTGGAATCTTAGGATTTGGTGGGTTAGGTCAGGCGGCGGCAAAGTTGCTGATTGCTAAGCAGGAAATGCAATTAGTCGTGGCTGCTGACAAAGCAGGTTTTGCTTACGATCGCCATGGATTAAATGCTTCAGAAGCGATCGCTGCTTATCAAACTAAAGGCTCTCTCGGTTATCTCGAAGGTTCGGGAAGCTTAAGCGAAAACAGTATCGCTGATGCGATCGCCACTGCCGAAGATGTCGATGGTTATTTCTTAGCATTGCCAAATCTGCCGAATACTTTTATGGCAAGTGTTGCCAAGCAATTTATCGCTTCAGGCTGGCAGGGTGTACTCGTCGATGCGATTAAACGTACTAGTGCCGTCGAGCAGATGATCGCGCTCTCGCCCGAACTTGAAGCATCAGGACTTACTGATTTATCTGGTTGTGGCGCAACTCCTGGCTTATTGACGGCGGCGGCAGCGATCGCGGCTCAGAGTTTTGTAGAAGTCCATCAAGTCGAAATCACCTTTGGAGTCGGCATTGCTAACTGGAATGCATACCGTGCCACGATCCGTGAAGATATTGCTCATATGTCTGGCTATACGGTTGATATCGCTCAGTCGATGACCGATGCGGAAGTGGAAGCTCTACTCGAAAAGACGAATGGGCTGATTACGTTAGAAAATATGGAACATGCTGATGACATTATGCTAGAGCGGGTTGGGATCTGCGATCGCGATCGGGTTAAGGTCGGCGGTGTAGTTGATACCCGCAATCCGAAGAAGCCGCTAAGCACAAATATGAAGCTGACAGGACGCACCTTCGAGGGCAAAATCTCTACGCATACTTTTACCCTTGGCGATGAAACCAGCATGGCAGCAAATGTCTGTGGCCCTGCCTTTGGCTATCTGAAAGCTGGTAAACAATTCCATCAACGCGGTATTTACGGTCTGATGACCGCTGCTGAAGTTATGCCTGCA
>JBBRQX010000251.1:0-4806 GCA_038225745.1 Pseudanabaenales cyanobacterium
CCCTAAGATCGGCTCCAGTTAGATCGGGCTTTTGAGGTTTAGATGAAGTTTGGGTAGATTGATGATTAGTTCGCTTACTATTCTGCTGATGGGATTGATATGACTGATATTGGGGTTGAGATTGATAGGCGCGATCGCGTTCCGAAGAACGTTCTGAAGTTTGTTGTTGAGATTGATATGTACTTTGATGTGCGCTCTGGTACTTGCTTTGATATCTGGTTTGATGGTGGTGATATTGTCTAGTACTTTGGTTTGAATTTTGATTAGAACTCTGATGCGAATGCTTAACTTGCGAGAGAGATTCTTTCTGCTCAGCCACTCTGCGTAAGCTATCTCTTGCGTGATTGATTTCTTTGAGTTTTTCTTGAGCTTGTAGTTGCAGTTGCACATGCTCTCTAGGAATGCGATCGGGGTGCCATTGCAAAGCCAGCGCTTTATAAGCTTTATTGATATCTTCTAAAGTCGCGTTAGATGCCAAGCCTAGAAGTTTATAGCATTGGTCGATTTGCATATTTTGTCGATTCCATAGCGACATAAGTTTTTAGTTTACGTTGGCAATCGATCCCTAGTGTATCAAAACAACCAAAAATCAACATTAAGCATCGAGTCAATGTCATGGTTAAACTGCCATGTGTCTGGGAATTGATAACTCTTTTTTGCGTACTCACCACGCACATCTAACAAAGCTCGTTGCCAAGCTCTATCGAAAAATTCATCCCAAAATCTTTTAAGACTAGGCATATCAACGAGTTCATCCTTAATATCATTTCGTTGTGTCCTGATTGTGTTTTCCCAGCCTTCAAAGCAATCAGGCATATCGATATAAATTCGCTTAACTAGATGCTCTAGCAAGACCCTAAGACGATTTCTGACCTCTTTTTTCTGAGATATTCCCAAGCTTTCGATCTCCTCTATTAAGTTTTCAATATCCAAATGGTCAAAGTCTCTAACCTTTAGCTTGTCTACAGTCTCCTGAATCCATAACAAATAGTCAATCTCATATAGAGATGTTTTTGGTACAATTGCGATCGTCATTTCGTTTTACTCCTAACTTAAATAATCCAAAATCGCCTGATTTATCGTAGCTTCTCCATGCATATTTAACTCCTGAGCAGCCAGATCTGGAGCTTGAAACGATGCCTTCAGAAATGACCAGTCGCCCTCATAGAATTCTTGAGGTGAAATAATTAAATGCTCAGCATAATTTTTGACCCCAGCAATCAGGGTTTCCGCTTCTAAAAATCCTTCACGGGTAAGACAAACAACGGGAATACCAACGCGCAAAGCTTCGGCTAATGTGCAATAACCGGGTTTGGTGACGAGCCGATCGCATACCACCATCAGATCGACAGGACGTAGGCGATCGCAATTGGCTTTAGTCAAGTTTGGTAAGTCGGGGGCATCGCGATCGAAGGTGACAAATTGCCAATCTGAGAAATTCGCTAAATTTTGGTAGGGAATTGACTGCAAACTCAAGCCCCCAAAAGTCAGCAGGGCTGTGGGGCGATCGCTATCTAAGTTAAATTTTTCGCGAAGATATTCGGGCGAATATTTTGGCTTTGCCCCTGTTAATCCCACATCCTCAATATTTGGAAATGCACTCATCGGCTCGGCGAATGGTAAGCGAAATAGGCGATCGCAATGGCTATAAGTTTCTGACAATCGATCCGCGAGTTCGATAAAAGTCCCGCCCCAATCACGATAAATAAAATCCCAGCCAAAATTGCTAGCCATATAGCAGGGAATATTTGCGGCTTTGGCAATCTCCACGACCATTGGTGGAATATCACCAAGTATTAAATCAACTTGATTTTCTTGTAAAAACTTGACCTCAGCTTCGATCAATTCTGCTTGATTTTTATGAATCTGTTGCCACGTTGCCAGAGTTGCGGCGCGATCAATTTGTAAACTATCGATCTGAATTACGCCCACATCAAACACACGCTGATGATAAATAAAATCGCCTTCGATATATTCCTCCAACAACCAACGCGGAGCCGTCGTCGCAATAATCAGCTTAATGTCAGGTGATCGCTGTTGCAGGTCAGCTAGAACAGACGCAGTCCGCGTCGCGTGACCAAAACCGTGATTGGTAATTGCAGTATATAAAGTGGGCATGAGTTTATTGGTGGTTATTCGCGCATTTGCGATTCATTTACGGGTTGTTGCAAAACTGAATTAACTACAACTTGCTCAGTCGCTGGCAGGATATTACTAGGAGAAACTTCTACAGGGTCAGTGTGTTCGTCAATACTATCTTGTCCTGCTCCGCGCATACTGACAAGATAAATACTACTCAACGTCAAAATTACGCCGATCCATTGAATTAGTGTCAGGTTTTCACCTAAAAATAAACTGCTAAACATCAGTGCAAATACTGGAGTCGAAAAGGTCAAGGCGCTCAATGTGGTTAAGCTTCCTGACGATGCAAAAAAGAAAAATAATCCATAGGCGATCGCGCCACCCATAATCGCCATATATGCCATCCCCAGCCAACCCCAAGCGCTCAAGTCTTGCCATTGACTCTGCTCGATGCGATCGGAAATCAGCAATAAAGGCAAACCGCCGATAATCATGTGCCAACCCGTCGCCATCACTGGATCGGCGTAGCGGACTACAGGACGAATTAAAATAGTCCCGATCGCCATCGATAATGACGCACCGAGCATAAACCATTCACCGATGGTAAAAACTCCTGCTTCTAAAATTGTGGCAAAATTTCCAGCAAATAAAGCTGCAATTAATTCGGGTGGCAGACCAATCAGCCCAATTCCCACTACTCCCACCAATAATCCCAATGTTGCGCCAATACTAATCCTCTCCTTGTATAAAACTGCCGCAAGCACGGCAACAGCAAGGGGTTGGGAGTCAATCAGCAACGAGCCAAGCCCTGCGTTAGTACGCAGTAGACCTTGCGCCAAAAATCCTTGAAACATCGTGCCATCGACTAAAGCAAATAAACTAATCCAGAGCCATGCCTGCCAACCTTTGGGCTGCGCTCTCCCAAAATAAGCCGCGCCCAAAACCAGCAATATTCCTGCGGGAATTAAGCGCACTGCCGCCATAAACATGGGGCTAGTTTGCGGAAGTAATGCTTTCATCACTACCATTGCCGTCCCCCACAGAAAAAATGGCGCAATTATTAAGGGAGACTGGCGTGTTAATCCAGAAGTGTTGGCTGGCGTGGATGATTGCATATTTTCGGATTTTTTAAGATTTAATTAGAGAATTTGATCGCAGAGATGTTAAGAACTATTAACAATATTATCTCGATCAAAAACCAGAATTTTGAATCATGAATTACGAAGCCATAGTAATTAGGTGATCTCTAATAATAAAAGTACCCGATTTATTAAAACCAGAATGTGGTTGTGCCGCGCGAATCGCCGCACAACCACGGTAAAATCTTTCCAAAAAATCGCCTTACACCGTTTTGCGATAAACCCAAATTTTTTGTAAAAGCCACACTTTGCTAGGCTTTTACAAAAATATTGCAGTTCTTTTGTCTGCAAGTTGCTGCAAGTCAGCAGAAGCATGAAATAATCTTTTTATTTTCGTTTTAAGAAATGATTAAAATCGAGTATTTTTTGGAAATCCAGTGATTTATTAAGGGAACTTGAACTTTTGTGAAGTGCTTACCCTGTATGCGTTACGATAATTCCATCTAAAATTAAATCGCTGAAACCTATACAGAGATAGTATTTCAGCGATTTAATAAAGAATTGAGATAATAAGTAATTAAAAAAAACTGCTGAAATCCATACAAATTAACCATTTTGTATATACACAAGTGGCAAGTTGCTATTAGAATGAGCGAATAGAAGTCATATTCAGTGCGGCTTTCGCAAAAAAGCGATCGCACAGGTATTACTTTGAAATTTAACTCATACTTATCCATATACAAGGGGAAACCTATGAACAAAGGCGAACTAGTTGATGCTATTGCGAAGAAAGCTCAAGAAAAGGGCTTATCTACCAATAAAAAGACTGCTGACGAAGTCCTCTCTGCAACTCTTGAAGTAATCATCGAGACTGTAGCTGGTGGCGAAAAAGTAACTTTGGTTGGCTTCGGCTCATTTGAAGCTCGCGCTCGCAAAGCCCGTGAAGGTCGCAACCCTAAGACTGGCGAAAAGATGGAAATCCCCGCCACCAAAGTACCAGCATTTTCTGCTGGTAAGTCTTTTAAAGAACAAGTCAGTCCTCCTTCTGACTAAAAACCTTAAAAAAAAGGAGACGCTAAGCGTCTCTTTTTTTTAAGGTTTTTTATGTAAGTGCAGATGCACCACCAACGACTTCCAGAATTTCTTGAGTAATTGCGGCTTGACGGGCTTTGTTGTACTGCAAAGTTAGCGCCTTAATCAAGTCACCAGCGTTTTCACTGGCATTATTCATCGCGGTCATTCTTGCCGCGAGTTCACTAGCGACAGACTCTTGCAAAGCGCAAAGACTTTGGTTGCTGAGATATAAAGGCAATAAAGCATCGAGGATTTGCTCAGGATCTTGCTCAAAAATTAATTCTTTGGGTAGTTCCTTAACGGTGATTTCGCGCTTTTCACGCTCGACTTGGAACTTACCGCCACCAGTGATCAGGCGGAAAATTTCGTTGATCTTGCGAGTATTCTTAGCAGTGCTGATGCGATCGCATTTTTGCTTAATCTAGTTTATTTGCGATCGCACCATCTTAGACGCGGTATATCTATTTTTCTGGCGCTATGGATTTGGAGACGATCGCTTCGGCAGGTCTGAGAACTTTATCACCATGCTTATATCCCTGTTTGAGTATTCGGATCGGCGATCGCTCTGGCA
>JBBRQX010000252.1:0-4792 GCA_038225745.1 Pseudanabaenales cyanobacterium
GATCATCTACAGGCAGATGATGTTCTTGGCGGGTATCTCTTTCCTTTTGGGCATATTCTTGATGGTCGCCTCGATTGGGGCGATGGGCGATGATTCGTACTGTACGGTCGGGACTAGTTTCGATGAAACTTGCGGCTAGTTCATCCATTTCCACGCGATCCGATCGCAACTCCGTTGATCGCCAAACCCTTGACACTAGAGAAGTGACGACGATGCTAGCAATAAAAATACCTGCAATCTTGATCCCTTCTGGTCTTTCGATAATATTGGTAATCGTCGTGTAGATAAAAACCAAAGTAATTGTGCTGAACAGCCAGATTTCCCGCTTCGCCCGCTTTTTATAAGAAGCTAAAGTTACAGCAAACGCTGCCGAAGTCATTAACACTAATACGCCAGTCGCATACGCGCCGCCCTGTGCTTCCACATTTGCCTGAAAAATTAGCGTAACCGCAAAGGCGATCGCGGTATATACCAAAACCAGAGGACGCACTGCCAATGTCCAGTTGGGAGCCATGCCATAGCGTGGTAAGTAACGCGGCACGATATTTAGCAATCCTGCCATCGCCGATGCACCCGCAAACCAGAGGATTGAGATGGTGCTGAGATCGTAGACAGTGCCGAAGATATCGCCAAAAAATTGGTGAGCGAGGAAAGCAAGGGCGCGACCATTGGCTTTGCCAGCCGCCGCAAACTCGGTTGCCGCTGCAAACTCTGCGGTTGGAATCAATAAAGTGGTGATCACGCTACTTGTCAGCAAGAAAAAGCTCATGATCCAAGCGGCACTGGTTAGCATCTTGTGAGTGTTAACCACCCGTCCCTTGGGTTCTGCTTCTGTGTCGTCACTGTATCCATTCACCAGTGGCATTACCGCTACGCCCGTCTCAAAGCCTGACAGTCCCAAAGCCAGCTTGGGAAACACTAGTACCGAAATGCCTAAGAGCATTATTGGATTTTGATTTTGTGCAAATAGGGCTTTCTGCCAATTGGCGATCGTTTCGGGATGCGTAGCAATATTTTGCAATCCAAAAAATATGACCACCATATTTAGAGCTAAATAAACTATTACCAAGATCACGGCAATGCCGATCGCCTCGCGAAAGCCTTTGAGAAATACTGCCCCAAGTAAAGCTACAAGCACCAAAGTAATCGGCACAATTTGTCCACGAAAAAAGGCTGGCACTAAAGGATTTTCGACAATGTGGGCAGTCGCATCGGCGGCTGATAGTGTAATCGTAATAATAAAATCTGTGGCAACAAATCCCAATAAACACAGGATTAAGAGTTTGCCCTGCCACCAAGGTAAAAGGTGTTCCAGCATGGCAAGCGAACCTTCCCCATGAGGGCTAATGGCGGCGACCTTGCGATAGATTGGCAACGCTCCAAAAAGGGTTAGCAACAATAAAATCAATGTCGCTATAGGTGAAAGTGCGCCTGCGGCAAGAGCGGCGATCCCAGGTTGGTAGCCAAGGGTGGAAAAATAGTCCACACCTGTTAAGCACATGACCTGCCACCAGCCATGTTTCTCGCTATGTTTTTGTGGCGGCTGACTATCAGGCTGATGCTGACTACCAGCAAGTAGCCAATTCTTCAGCCTTTCGGTAAATTCAGACTGAGGGCGTGCGGGAACGGGTGAAGCCATAAACCAACTTTTTGACGATAATCATTTAGTCTAAGACATACGCCCTTCCCAGTGAAGAATTAATGTTGCGGCGCGAAGCGCCGCAACGCTAATTCTTGGGTTTTAAGGTTGCCTACTCATTTGGTTGTACCAAAGCAATTTTATTTGGCTTAGTCTGATTGGGCGCGATCGCCGATGCAGAACTTTCGATCATTTTCGTGGCATAGCTAGGCAGCAATCCAAAGAAAATTATGATCAGCGCGAGGGCGATCGCAGGAAATTTTTCTTGCCATTTCGCAAAAGGAAAACTAGTAATCGGTGGCTGACTGGCAACTTGCTCGACCGCAAGACGACCGAAAAATACGCGATCGATCATGATTAGAAAATAGACCGCAGTTAGACCCGTGCCGATCATGCAGAGAAGAGTCTGCACAGGGAAAACCGCAAAACTACTACGGAAAATCACAAACTCAGCAATAAATCCCACCATGCCGGGTGTCCCTGCGCTTGCCATCGCCGCCAAAATCATCAGCGAGCCTGTAATCGGTAAGCCGCGCTCAGGGTTGAGCAAGCCATTGAGAGAATTAATATTGCGAGTTCCTGTTTTCTTATAAACGACACCTACCAAAATAAATAATAATGCCGAAATCAGACCATGGCTGACCATTTGGAAGGTCGCACCGAGTAATGAAAGGGGAGTCGCAGTGGCTAAGGCTAGGAGGATATACCCCATGTGACCAACAGAGCTATAAGCAACCATCTTCTTCATGTCGGTTTGGGTGATCGCGGTGAGACATCCGTAAATGACGCTGACCACTGCCCAACCCGCCAAAAAAGGGGCGATCGCTTGCCATGCATCGGGCAGTAAACCCAATCCAAACCGCAATAGTCCATAGGTTCCTAGCTTCAGCAAAACTCCTGCGAGTAAAGTGGAAACTGGAGTTGAGGCTTCAACGTGTGCATCGGGTAGCCATGTATGTAATGGCACGATCGGAATTTTGATACCAAAACCCAAGAGCAGCAGCAAGAGCAAAATTCCTTTGGTGGTTTTGGGTACGCCTTCAAGATTTAAGTCTTGATAGTTAAAGGTAAAAGCAGCATCACCACTTCCTAAAGCTGCCATCCCAAAAAAGGCGGCAAGAATGAGAATGCCTGAAATCGCAGTATAAATCAAAAATTTGGTAGCTGCATAGCCGCGTTTTTCGCCGCCCCAAATGGCAATTAAGAGATAGAGAGGGATTAGTTCAGCTTCAAAAAAGAGAAAAAAGAGGAGTAGATTTTGGGAAAGAAAAGCTCCATTTACGCCGCCGCCAAGGATTAATAATAAGGGGAAATAGAGCCGAGGACGCTGGATATCACTGCTGATGTAGACAGCGACAATCATCAGTAATCCATTCAGTAGAACCAGTGGAAATGATAGCCCATCGACACCTAGTCGATAGCTGAGTCCGATCGGATCTAACCAAGCTAGGGATTCGCTTAATTGGATAGTCGCTAAACTAATATCAAATTTTGTAAGTAGATATATCGACCAACCAAATGTGGCGATCGCTATTCCTAGTGATATTTGGCGTAATTTTTGGGAGTCGAGTCTTGCTCCCAATAAGACGAGCAGCAGCGCACCGATAACTGGTGTCCAAACTAGTGTACTAAGCATATTTGGTTAAGCGGTGAGCATCATATTTTGTATAGAGTAGTTTATCATTGCCGTCACCCTACAGCCTTTTTGATCGCGATCGCCTTAACCAGCAATAGGAATAAAAATTTATGCGATTTCTGCGAGTTTACCGATTTCAACGCTAAATGTATTAAATTGATTATCGCTGGGTAGATGGTTACTTGTGCCATATTGATTCTCCTTCTTTAATTGCGTTGCCTTGCTTACGTCAATGCTTTTTTTAGCCTTTTGATGGTGGCGATCGCATCTTCAATCTCCTGTCGGTAAACTGTAACAATGCGCGAGTGGCTGAGGGGATTCATGACTAGGCTTAAATATTGCTCAACATCTCGAACTATTTGTTCTTCAAGGTAAGTAACAGCGTTGCCGTGTCTATCTCTTTTTGTATGCGCTAAAATTGGATTCCAAAAATCTCCAATAGTAAGTTCTTTAGCTTTTTCTTTATATCTGACGGCTAAGTTCTTTTTTTCGCAGAATTTCTTGATTAGGACTTCAAAGGCTGTGCGTAGGTAAATTTCTGACGCTTTGAAATCATTGTTTGCAAGATATTCTTCGGCTTTGACTAGATAATCTTTATCTTGTGCAAAAACAGGAATTTCTAGCTCCTCATCTATTCTGGAATAGAATAACTCAAAATATAGCCAACTATCATTAGTATCTGAGGCTTCGATTCTCTGTTTCATGATGTTGTACCATTCGCGGTCATAGGTCATAAAAAAGATTTGATAATGCCTAAAGTGGTCGTGCAGGATGTTAATGATTGGTAAGCGATTGGACATATCTAGTCCAATTAGGACATCATCTAGGACTAGAATATTTAGATCGCTATCAGGGGTGATTAGAAGTGAGGATAGATATAGGGATAAGGCGATCGCTGATAATTTGGCTTCGTTGAGAAAGTGATGGGGTGAATTAATGGTTTGACTGAGAAAATTCACTGTAAGAATAATCTCTTTACCATCAATTGCTTTTGTATCTGAGTTGTAAAGTAAACCCTCAAAATTGAGTCTTAGTTCTATAGGATAGCCGAAATAAACTAATAATTCTGACGTTTTTTGTTGTAATTCTGTTAATAGATCGCGAATCCGATTGCTAAATGAATCGAGTTTTGTTTGCAATTCTCTACTTTGTTTTTTATAAGCTCTACTTCTAGGTATAGATTGCTCTAGTTCTTGCCATTCTTCGCCAATTTTATTGTTAGTAATTCGATCAATATTATTAGATAACAAATTCTTAATGACCAGATTAAAAATATTGAGACCCTCCTGCTCTCTTTGCAGAAAATACACTTCTAGTAAAGATTTATAATCAAGAATACCCTTACTTTTAGCGGCTTCTTGAATAATATCTGCACCAGTGTCTATTTGGCTTTCTGACCATGTATGAATGCTATTGCCTGTGCCGTCATTGTTAGAGACGGTTAGTTTAATGAATGCGTCATCGATTGGATTAGCGAATTTATTGCGATGAAGTGAGATATTGAGGTTTTCAATGTA
>JBBRQX010000253.1:0-4775 GCA_038225745.1 Pseudanabaenales cyanobacterium
CAGATTTAGCGATCGCGGGTAAACATGCGCCACCTTATTTTGATCTTAACGATCCCAAGTTTGAATTGCAATTAGCTGAAGATATTAAGCTTATTTCTAAGTCAGAGGCAAAAGTTGTCTTAGTCGCCCTTGGTTGTCCTAAACAAGAATTTTGGATGAGTGCAGCCCAACACTATTTACCAGCCGTGATGATTGGTGTTGGTGCTGCCTTTGATTTCCATAGTGGGCGGGTTTCGCAAGCACCGCGTTGGATGATGGCGATCGGCTTGGAATGGTTATATCGCTTTAGCCAAGAGCCAATGCGTTTATGGCAACGCTACTTAATTAATAATCCTTGTTTTGTAGTTTTGTTGGGAATCCAACACTTAAAACGAGTTTTGAAGTAAAAACCAAAAAGGAGTGGCGCACGCTGCGCGTGCGCCACTCCTTTTTGGTTTTAGGCATACTTACTAGCCAAGTTGGGCAAGATAATCAGTAAGTAAGTGGGTAAAAGAAACTTTAAAACCCAAAAAGCTGTAGCGCACGCTGCGCGTGCGCTACAGCTTTTTGGGTTTTGGGTTCTTACTTACTGACTAATGAAGCAAATTTTGTGATGCAAAATTAGGTTAAGCGCAGCAGAGGGATATGAGAGTGAGTAGCGATCGCAAACCAACTAGAAAGCACGACGATAATCGTGTTACCAAAAAATATGATATTCGGGCAGGTAACCAGATCAAACAATGGTCTATGGTCGAGTTTAATTGGTTGCGAGCGCTATTACTAATTTTTAGCGATATTTTGGGGCTGGCGATCGCTTGGAAAGGATCGTTGAGCCTTAGCGAAGGCTTTTCACCTTTACCGCCAGAACTTAATTGGGGAGAATTTGCAGGATTAACTGGTTTATTTTGGGCTTTTGCGGCGGCGATCGTCACAGGATTTGCTTACCATAATTTTTATCGAGGTCAGTCACAATGGCGCAACTACGTCAAACAAGCGCAATTTATTAGCACAGTTTATATGTCATCTTTGGTGGTTTGCTATTTTTACGATCCTAAGGTTGACGCGCCGCGATCGCTGTTTTTTCCTGTATGGATTGGTAGTGTGGTGATGATTATTGGGTTACGGTTGCTCTTAACTTTGCTCTTCGATCAGTTTGCGATCGCGAGAACCAATACTCCTGTTTTTATCATTGCACCAAGCGATCGCCTGTCATATTTAGCAAGCATTGTCGAAAAAAGAACAGGCTATAAAGTTGTGGGTGTGCTGACATCTTCCCTTGCAAATACTTCACATTCCATGCAATCAATCATTAGTTCTGGAGCGAAAGAAGTAATTGCCGAAGGATTGCCTGAAACTCAATTAGCTTCACAGTTATATTGGCAACTTCGCAATGAAGGAATTGGGCTAAGGCTAGTTCCTTCTAGCTTAATGCTGCTACATCGGCGCGGCATTCCAGAAATTTTTGCATCAATGCCGATGATTCGGATTGAGTCATCATTACTAGCCAACTGGGAATATATCTTTAAGCGTTGTTTAGATTGGATCGCCGCTTTGATCGGGTTGATCGTTCTATCGCCTGTATTTATCGGAATTGCGATCGCAATTAAAACTAGTTCCAAAGGAAGTGTATTCTACAGTCAAGATCGCATTGGATTGCAAGGGCAATCTTTTCGGATGTGGAAGTTTCGCAGTATGTCTATGGATGCCGATCGCCGCCAAACCGAATTGGAGCATCTTAACAAAAGTTCTGATGGAGTCATGTTCAAAATTGAACATGATCCGCGCATCATTCCGATTGGACATTTTTTGCGCTGTACAAGTCTTGATGAGCTTCCCCAACTATTCAATGTGCTACTCGGACAAATGAGCCTCGTTGGTCCTCGCCCTCTGCCTGTGCGTGATGTGGCTAGATTCACCAGTTGGCATCATACTCGCCATCTGGTCGTGCCAGGGATTACGGGCTTATGGCAAATTTCGGGGCGATCGGATTTAGATACAATCGATGATGTCGCAAAGCTGGATCTCTTTTATATAGATCGTTGGTCGCTAAACTTTGATTTGGAAATTCTGGTTGAAACTATACGACTGGTTTTATTTGGGAAGGGGGCATATTAAAAAACCCAAAAAGCTATGGCGCACGCTGCACATGCGCCATAGCTTTTTGGGTTTTAAGGTTTCTTTTGCTACAAAGTATCACAAAAAACATAACTTTTGGAAATTCCTTGCTTATAATTCAAAAGTAAATCAACCTAAACTCTTGATAGAGTTAATAACATTGAAGTTCCGATCGCCCCCAACACCATCTCAACCAAAAAGCGATCGCCCCTCCACAAAAAACAACGATCGTCCAAAAAATGACTATTGCCTAAAAAGGCAAGTATATTACAGAATGTACATTATCGAGTTCATAACCAAGAAGATACTATGGCTGTGCAACGTTGGAATGATGAAATGCTTGATGAATTGGCTTCAACCGTGACTGAATTGCGAGAAAGTACAACTGAGTTGCGAGAAAGCGTAACTGAATTACGAGAAGGTATTACTGAGGTTAAGGATAGTGTAGATGGTTTGAGGATAACTGCTCAAGCTTTATTACAGGTGGCTGCACAAAGTCAAAGTAGAATGGATCGTTTTGATGAGGAAATGGATTTATTGAAGCAACGTCAAGCGGAAAGCGATCTAAGATTTAATGTTTTACTTGAAGAGGTTCGTTTTTTAATTCGCGGTAATCAGGCAGGTTAAAGGGTTTTTCGCGATCGCCTCTCCACCGAAAATAGCGATCGCCCTTCCCATTATTCTCATCAAAAAATGATTGATTAGGGTAAATAGTCATTATTAAGGATATCTTTAAGTGTAAAAGGACATTGTTTTGGGAAAATCTCAGAAGGTAGTCCTGTTTTCTGGATGGCTTGTCTTCTAGCCTTAATGTAAACATCTTGTATACAACTAAGGAAGTAGTTGTATAGCGTCTTAGAGCGAAAAGAGAACTCTAGCTCGTCACGAAAGTTACAGATCTCAATGTGCCATCCTCTTTGACAGTTCGCTTTCTCACCTTCCCAATATAGACAGAGTAGTAAGTGGATTAATAGCTGCTTCAAGTAACTTTCTACTTTACGTCTTTGTTCTATTCCCAATGCTTCAATTTCTTCTGCTAAATGTTGCCAATCTAAATTTTCAGCGTCTCTATTTTCTAGCTGCTTAAGTGTACTTTCAATCCACAGATAGTAATCTATTTCGTATAATTTTGAAGGGAGAGGCAAAGTTATTATTGTAGCCATACTCTATCCTTTAGATAAAAGATGTAATCACCATAACATAAATCAGGAGAGCTGTTAGCCCCTCAATAAAAAAGATGATCGCCCCCGACACCATCCCAATCAAAGAGCGATCGCGCAAAAGTAAATACCAAGGCGAATCAATATCTGGGTAATAAACCTGCTTGTTTACAAATAGCATTTGCTGTGATGCGGTTAAATACACGATGTCGTTTCACGGGAATAGTTTTTATGTTGTTGGTATAGATAGAATGATTACCACCTTCTCGTAATAGATAAAAACCATTTGCTTCAATATATTTGACAAGATCTGCACGTTTGACTGACATGCTCAAATCTCCACTGGGATTTGTTCTAACAGAGAGTTCCCTAATGGAATTTCTTTATTTTGCTGATGATAAGCAAGTATCATTTCGACAGTAGCATCCTTGAGCATAGCTCGACATTCTTCAATGGTTTCAGCTTCTGTAATTACTTCTTGCCATTCAATAAGTTGTCCCATATAGCCACTTTCGATTTTGAGATATTTTGCAGTGTATGTGGTTAACATGATCTTTCCATAATGTTGAGCTATTTTCTAAGTATATCCGAAATCAAATAAACCTCCACCACATCAACCAAAAAGCGATCGCATCTCCACCAAGAAAAGCGATCGCCCCAATCCCATTCCAATCAAAAAGCGATCGCCCTCCCATATAAACAACGATCGCCCCAAAAATGACTATTGCCTGAAAAAGCAAATGTATTGTAGAGTGTATGGCACAGAGTTCATACCTGAAAAAATACTATGACTGTGCAGCGTTGGAATGATGAAATGCTTGATGAATTGGCTTCAAGTGTAACCGAGGTGAAGGATGGTATTGATGGTTTGAGAATAACTGCTCAGGCTTTGTTGCAATTGGCTGCTCAGAGTCAGCGAGATATGGAATTAATCAAGGAAAGACAGGCGGAAAGCGATCAAAGATTTAATGTTTTACTTGAAGAGGTTCGTTTTTTAATTCGCGGTAATCAGGTAGGTTAAAGATTTGCTCGCGATCGCCCTTCCAAAAAAGGACACTGATCGCCCCAAACATCACTTCAATCAAAAAGCGATCGCAACTCTAAAAAAGAACAACGATCGCCTCCAACACTATCCCAATCAAAAAGCGATCGCAACTCCACAAAAAAACAGCGATCGTCCAAAAAATGACTATTGCCTGAAAAAGTCAATGTAATATAGAATGTACAGTATCGAGTTCATAACCAAGAAGATACTATGACTGTGCAACGTTGGAATGATGAAATGCTTGATGAATTGGCTTCAACCGTGACTGGGTTGCGAGAAAGTGTAACTGAATTACGAGAAGGTATTACTGAAGTTAAGGATAGTGTAGATGGTTTGAGAATAACTGCTCAAGCTTTATTACAGGTGGCTGCACAAAGTCAAGGTAGAATGGATCGTTTTGATGAGGAAATGGATTTATTGAAGCAACGTCAAGCGGAAAGCGATCAAAGATTTAATGTTTTACTTGAAGAGGTTCG
>JBBRQX010000254.1:0-4738 GCA_038225745.1 Pseudanabaenales cyanobacterium
ATCAACACTCAACCGCTGATATTGAACTTCTGCTTCTCCGATTATTAGTTCTTCTAGTGCATTTCTACAACTGCTCATACTAAATCCTTGCATTGTGAGGATTAGACGCTATAAAAGTTAGCGTATTTACCCCTATAAGACTATAAATACTAACATAACAATAAATTATCAGTCTAAAATTTTTTAAAGTTTTGGTCTGATTCAAAAATCGTTAATTCCTGTTTCTGGAATTGTAATTTTGGATAAACCTGCGATCTCCTTTAGATTTTGTAAACGAATCAACTCTGTAAACTCTGGCGTATTTCGTCCCGATAATTTCGCGGCGCTAGGAATAGCATCAAGTAAGGCTCTTGCCGCTTCAGATTCCCTATAACCACGTTTTTGAGCAACCTCGATCGCCTCTAGATCGGCTTGTACTTTTATCTGTGAGCTTTTATTACCGCGCAAAATTTGATTGATGCCAATCGTCCCTAATAAAATCGCGATCGCAATCCCAGTCACATCCCCCTGTAACGTTTCGACCACTCCGCCAGCTAGAGATGCAGCAGCAATCGCCTGATAAGTACCAACTTGCAACCACTTAGTTTGTTGTCGCCAGCTAACTTCATGCAAAAGTAAGAGATCGCGCTGCGCTTCCGCCAACTGTCGCCATAACCGAAAATTTATATTTATTTGTGTCCCTTTTTGCCAAGGCAAAATCTGTAAACTAGCGATCGCCTCAATTTGCTCAGCCTTGGACTTAATCGAGGTATTCATCCGCCAAGAAGCAGGTAGGAGATCTCGCAAACGGGCAATTTCTTCGTTAATGTTCATAATACAATTTAGCTTTGTCCTTACCTTAGCAACCCATGAGCAATAACCTAACCATCGCCGATGCCGAGCGCACCCTCTGGGAACTAAGTGACTTAGATACAGAATCCGCAACTTCAGAGCGGCGATCGCAAATTTGTGAATCCCTAGATTACTTAACTAAACAGGCTGATTATCACATTTTTGGGATCTGTGCTGATACCACGCAGGAAGCCCTAAAAGCTTTACAAAACTATGCGACTCATTTTAAGTATGAATTGCCTGAGGCTGACTTAGTGGCGATCGCTGATGGTGTTTATCTCAAATATAATCCCCGCCGCCGCCGCTACCATTCCGATAATTACAAAGGTGAATATCGCGGCGTATTAATCTCTTTTCACACCGATTTCACTCATGGCTATAGCGGTACACACGGACATTTCCCCCTCAATCTTTACAATTAAATCTTGAATCACAGATTAAACGGATTAAGGGATTTCGCTGATTTTTTGATCTGTGTAATCCTGTAATCCGTTTAATCCGTGATTCAGACTTCTAGAATATCTCTTTTGTAAAGCTACCATGTAACCCATAAGGCACATGATGCTTTAAATGCAAAGTCGCCAAAGGTTTACCCGCAATATTTTGAGCGTCCAGAACCACTAGATCTGATCGATTGTGAGTCGCATCAAAAATTAAAACCAGCACCCAACCATCATCTTCTGCGCTATCTACACCGCGTGGGACAAAAATCGGCTCACCAATAAAACCGCGTGGCGCGAAGCTATGAAATTCCTGTTTTCCAGTTTCCACATCTACTTTTGCGATCGCTTGCAAAGGCGCATTACCCGATTCTTGGGCGATCGCGCCAATATAGGCATAACGATGCTTCTGCCCCACACAACGAGGATGCACCACAGGAAACTCACAGGATCGCGCCAAAACTAATTTCCGTTTCACAGTGCCAAGCTTGGGATTAATCGTAAAGCGATACAACTGCCCCGCAAGCACCTTGTCAAAATCAATTTCCCGAAAATCCGTATTTGGCTCCAACTTGGGGTAGTCAGGATAGCAAACCGAGTCCAAAATAATTTCATCACCATCCTCATAAGCATTGCAATGATGAAACACAAAACAAGGATCGGTTTCAATAGTTTGCAGATTACCTTGGCGATCGATCAGTAAAAACTGACTCGGTGCATTTGGCTTTAGCTCAATGCATTCCCCCGCTGTAGCCAATCCCAAAATAAAAGGCAAAGGCTGAAAAGAAACAGGATTTTGCATGAAAATTCGATAGTTTGGCGTATAAGCAAAATCATGCAAAAAACAAAAGCCCGAAACCCTCACCTGCGACTCAGTCGATAACTCACCGCGATCGCTGACCCGATAAATCGAAATCGTAGACTTCGGCCCTGGTTGCACCCCAAAGCCCCACAAATCACCAGTGCGATCGTCCTTTCTAGGGTGCGCCGTAAAAACTTGCCCCGCCGTAAGCTTGCCATCAAAACTCTCTTCTCCCAAAGTATTCAAACTTTTAGGATTGAGCGAATAAGGACGAGCCGCTTCCCATAGAGCTAATAACTTGCCGCCCTGATACACCACATTTGTATTCGCAACATTCTTGTTTTTTAAATCAAAAATATTGCTCAGCCAGCCCCCCGCCTTTTGTGTCCCAAATACGCCGCGATACAAAATCTTTCCTGCCTTTTGCTCAGCTAAAAATTCAGGTGTTTTTACAAATTGATTCGCAAAATGAGCTTTGCCATCTTTGAAAGCGATCGCGCAGATCATCCCATCCCCATCAAAGGGATGCCCAAACTTTTCGCCATTGATATCTAACTGTCCAGGTCCATTCCGAAATAAAGTTCCCTCTAGTTCTAAAGGGATCTCACCCTCAATCTCATCAATCCAATAAGCTTGCTCATTACGGAGGGACTCATATCCCTTTTGCCAGTCTTCACGCGAAAAAGTAGGCGATGCAGTCTGAAACATAGGTATTTACTGTTTATAAATAATTTTTTCTTATTGTAACAATTTCGTCACAATCGCGACCCAAATTCACAAACTCAAGCTTTATCTAAACTAATCGCGACTCATCTAAGCACGCTACAACTGATCACGCATCCTTAGGCGGACTAGAAATCTCTTTTAAAGATTTACCCATTTCTTGCTCCGACTCACTTAAAGACCAACGATAAGACACCTGAATACCGTGGTATCGACAAGTATCCTCAACCTGTTTCTGCAAAGCAAAAGCCTTGCGTAAATTAATAATGGCGGTCTGAAGATGCTCTCTAGACGCATTCATCTTTGTTGTTAAGTGTGGCTGCTTCATCTCATTGTGTAAAGCAGGCAACGTCTGACGCTCCAATAGCTGAAGCAAAAGTTCATAGTGAATATGGGATGGGACAGGAAGTGAACTCATAAATACCTTAGATTGCTGTAAAACTAAAATCGAACAAAATTAAAACTTGGCTGTATATTTATTTGAAGTTTTCGTTGAAGTTTTCGGAGCTTGACGCAGAGTACCTCAAGAAACTATTTAAGTTACTCCGCGTCAAGCTCGACATATCCAAGACTTAAAAAATTTGAGACTTAAATAAATTGTAGAGGATAAATTTATGTCATTTTTACGGACATCTCTGAGACTTACATTTCTTTTCACTTTCGGATTATCTCAAATTGTCACACTAACTGAGTCAGCGATCGCCCAAAATATCACCTCAGTTAGCTCAATATCACTAAACACCCCGCAACTTGCCCAAACCAATACAGTTATTTTTGTTGCCCCAAATGGCTCAGACACTAACTCAGGTATCTCTGCCGATCAGCCATTGCGATCGCTAACAGCCGCGATCAAAAAAAGCCCTCAAGCTGGCACGATCATTCAAATCGCCGATGGTACTTACATCGCCGAAACAGGCGAACAATTTCCGATCAAAATTCCCACAGGCGTAACTCTACGCGGTAATGCCAGCAACCAAGGTAAGGACATCATCATCTCAGGCGGCGGAACCTTTGTCAGTCCTACGTTTGCCCGTCAAAATATTGCCATGCTCACCGAGAGTGGTTCTCGCATCGAAGGGATCAGTCTCAGCAATACAAATCCTAGAGGTTACGCACTTTGGGTTGAATCCGCTCAAAACGTCACTATTACCAGCAACACTTTTGCCAACTCCACTCACGACGGTGTTTTCTTAACAGGTGAAACTTCTGCCAACGTGATCGGCAACGTCTTTACTCAAAATGGTGCAAATGGCATTTCGGCACTTGGCACAAGCACAGGCACAATCCAGTCCAACACTTTCGACAACACAGGCTTCGGTCTAGCGATCGGGCAAAACTCAAAAGTGGCTGTGATCTCCAATCGCATTACCAATAATCGCGGCGGCATCGTTGTCTCCAACCTATCTACCCCCTCATTTCGCAATAATCTTATTGCCAATAACCAAGAAAACGGGCTGGTAATTTTAAAAGATCGTAAAGGTCAACCCACAGTCGATCTCGGTACAACTACTAGTTCAGGTCAAAATATTTTTCAAAACAACAAGCAAACTGACATCAACAATGCTTCTGGAGTTACAGTCGTGGCGATCGGCAACCAAGCCGATCCTAAACGTATTCAAGGCTCAATTGAACTAGTCCAGCCAACATCACCGATTGCCTTGCCCATCACCCCATCGGTTCAAGTCAGCTTTAAGGATGTTCCCTCAAACTATTGGGCGCAGACTTTCATCCAAGAACTAGCTAGCAGAGACATTATCAAAGGTTTTCCTGATGGTAGTTTTCGTCCGAACGATCCTGTAACCAGAGCGCAATTCGCCGCATTGCTCAGTCAAGCAATGAACAAACCAATCGTCCGCAGGAGTGCTACCTTTGCCGATGTTAAATCAACTTTCTGGGCTGCTACCGCCATCCAAAAAGCCTACACCACAGGATTTATGTCTGG
>JBBRQX010000255.1:0-4737 GCA_038225745.1 Pseudanabaenales cyanobacterium
AACCTTATTTATACCTTCTTTCCCATTTAGTTGCACAGTTCTCAATATAAGCAAACTCTCTTCTAACAAGCTTTCTACATCAATGGATTGATAATCAGGAAGATATGTGGGTAATCGGCTTGTACCTTCACCTAAGAGAATTGTGGCTCCATGCCAATTCAAACTTTTTAGGTGATATAGCCCAACAGCGATTTGCAAAATCCCTTGATAAAAAGCGCGATCGCTTTGCCATGCGTTATGCCAGATTTCCTCTAAAACATCATGACAGGCATAATAATCTCCATTGTTAAATAGGGCGATCGCTTCTTCAAACGCTGGATCAATTTCTGGATTAGCCATTAGCTAGCACATGATTTAGGGTATTGGCGATCGCCTGTTTCTGTTCAGCATCATATCCCCATTTTTCGAGAAAAGCGGCATATTCTCCAGTAGTTATGATTGCAGAATTATACATCTGTGCAGAAATTTCGCGAACTTCAGTAAGATCAACTTTCTCAATTAAAAGCGAAGTTCGTCTAGCTACGCGATCGGAACCTTGGGCTTGTTCTTCATTTCCTGCGCGGCGATGGAAAATAGCCATTGCAGTGGACATGGCTAGATTTTTGACGAGTAGTTCGGCGATCGCATCAGGAGCAGATTGCAATGCTCGAATAATACTAGAGCTAGGATCGTCCGCTAGTTCCCATTCACCAGTCAAAAAGCATACAAAAAATCCTCTCGCTCCATTTGAGGTTTGCACAAGTTCCGCAATTTCTGATTCTATTTGTGAACTTTCTAAGTCTTTGCGTGAGAGTAAATTTTCTGTGTAGGCGATCGCTTCTTCAAAGGTCATATTTTTGATTGTGTTTATAAGTAGAGTAAAAAGATTTTGCCTTGGTAAATCTGACTCATCCTGTGCCAAATCTGATCCTAGCCATCTCGTAACGTGTAATTTTCCAGCACGGCTTGAAGAGCGTAACATCAGCATCAACTCTGTCGTAGTCATGGATTTATTCCAAAACCTGAATTCAGTATATCTAAACTTCAATC
This sequence comes from Pseudanabaenales cyanobacterium, assembly GCA_038225745.1. Classification (GTDB taxonomy): domain Bacteria; phylum Cyanobacteriota; class Cyanobacteriia; order Pseudanabaenales; family Pseudanabaenaceae; genus Pseudanabaena. Next base: position 1,030 of record JBBRQX010000255.1, read on the forward strand.
CATAAAAAATAAGAAGGAGCGTTCTGCGCTCCTTCTTATTTTTTATGGATTGATTAAAGCCTTCATTTCGCGAATAGCTCGGTCTAAGCCGACGAGTACGGCGCGACTGATAATGCTATGTCCGATGTTCAACTCTTCCATTCCTGCGATTTGAGCAATAGCACGGGTATTCCAATAGGTCAAACCATGTCCTGAATTTAGTCTCAGACCTAGCTCGATCGCTAACGCTCCACCTTTAGCCAATACTTCTAACTCACGCTTAAGTTCTTCTTCATTTTTGGCATTCGCATAAGTCCCCGTATGTAATTCCACAAACTTTGCACCAGTTTTTGCCGAAGCTTGGATTTGTCCTACTTCCGCATCAACAAATAAACTCACAGGAATACCCGCACCTTGTAATTGATGCACAAATTTACCTAAGCGATCGCATTGAGCTTTAACATTTAAGCCCCCTTCAGTCGTAATTTCTTCGCGGCGTTCGGGTACGAGCGTAATGTAATCGGGCTTAACATCTAGGGCGATCGCCACCATTTCGGGAGTGGCTGCCATTTCTAGGTTGAGGCGAGTCTTCACAGTTTGCCGCAACAAACGCACATCCCGCTCTTGGATATGGCGACGATCTTCGCGCAAATGGACGGTGATTCCATCCGCTCCTGCTAACTCAGCAATGACCGCAGCAGCGACGGGATCGGGGTCAGAGCCTCGACGAGCTTGGCGAATGGTAGCAACATGGTCGATATTTACTCCAAGTGTAGGCAAAGCTTTTTCCTCAAAAATTTTTTAAAAGTATTTATATTTTCTACTTCTATGATATTAGAACAAATTTAAGCCTAAGCTGATGTGCCTTTAAGTTGCAAGATGATTATGCCGCGCGAAGCGCGGCATAATCATCTTCTGGTTTTTGATATGCATTTTAAACGCCGATCAGCTTAGAAAGTAAAAAGGAGCGCTTTGCGTCCTTTTTAGGCTCTGGCTTTGCTAGACAAAATCATTCATATTCGCGTAGGATCGTGAACCATCAAAAAATCTTGAACATAAATGACCTCTGACAAAATGAAATTGCTGGTTGCAGAAGCCGTTACTGCTCTTGCGCCAACATTTACCCAAATCGATCTCCATGTTAAAAACAATCTCGAACGAGTTTTGCAAGCTTTTCGCGATCGCCGCGTGGGAGCGCATCATTTTGCCAGTGTGTCAGGTTATGGGCATGGTGATATGGGGCGCGATGTCCTCGATCAGGTATTTGCACAAATAATGGGTGCAGAATCAGCCGCCGTGCGCGTCCAGTTTGTTTCGGGAACTCATGCGATCGCCTGTTGTTTATTCGGCATTTTGCGCCCTCTTGATGAACTTCTATCAGTCGCAGGTGCGCCCTATGACACCCTCGAAGAAGTAATTGGTTATCCACTCACCTCTGATAGCCAAGGAAGAGATTACGCAGGTTCTCTCAAAGATTTTGGTATCACCTATCGTCAAGTGGAACTCACTCCCGAAGGCAGTATCAATTGGGAAGCTCTGGCAAAATCGGTAAAACCACAGACCCGTATGGTCTTGATCCAGCGATCGTGCGGCTATGCATGGCGAGAAAGTCTATCCATAGAGAATATTGAAAAAATCATCAAATTAGTTAAGCAGCAAAACCCAAATACAGTTTGCTTTGTCGATAATTGCTATGGTGAATTTATTAGCGATCGCGAACCAACGGCCGTGGGAGCTGATATCATCGCAGGTTCTCTGATTAAAAATCCTGGTGGCACGATCGCTACCGCAGGCGGCTACATCGCAGGTAAAGCCGAATATGTAGAACTAGCCGCTCAAAGACTAACTGCTCCTGGAATTGGACGCGAAGGTGGTGCAACTTTTGATTTAAATCGGCTGCTCTTTCAAGGGCTATTTCTTGCGCCACAAATGGTCGGTGAAGCAATGAAAAGCAGTCACCTCGCCGCCTATGTATTTGATAAATTAGGGTACAAAGTGAAACCACTTCCCTTTGAGCCACGACGCGATATTATCCAAGCAATCCAACTTGGCGATCGCCAAAAACTAATCGAGTTTTGTCGCAATCTCCAACGCTTCTCGCCGATTGATTCTTATGTTGATCCAATTCCTGGAGAAATGCCTGGGTATGTGAGCGAGTTAGTTATGGCAGGTGGAACTTTTGTCGATGGTAGTACCTTAGAGTTATCGGCTGATGGCCCCTTGCGCGAACCTTACACCGTATTTCTCCAAGGTGGTACACACTGGACTCATCTAGCGATCGCCCTCGAAAATTTCCATATCGATGTTTGATTAGGCAATTGCAAATGTTTTATTGCTTGCTAGCATCTCGGAGGCTGAGTCACTATCAAGTGGCTTAGCGCATAAATATCCCTGACCGTAACATTCCTTCAGAGAAGACCGAAATAAAGTTTTCAGCATTGCCAATTGTGTAGCTGTCTCTATGCCTTCAACCACGATGCTTTTTCCTAAGGTAAAAGCTAATCTACCAATCGCTTTGACAGTTACCCATTCTTCATTGTGAATGAATGAGCGATCTATTTTGAGAATATCAATAGGGAAATCAGTTAGTCGTCTTAGTGATGAATAACCCGTACCAAAATCATCAATGCAAAACTGAATTTTTAAATCTTTTAATTGTTGAAGAATTTGCAAAGTGCGATCGCGATCGCCCATTACCGTACTTTCAGTGATTTCTAGTTTTAAACAATGAGGATTGATTTTTGATGTCCGCAAGATATTACGCACATCTTCCACTAAATTAAATTCTGAGAGTTGCTTAGTTGACACATTTACGCCCATGGTCAAATCACTATATTTAGGAAAAGATTGCTGCCAAATTTGTAACTGTTCGCAAGCAGTTTCCAGCACCCATCGTCCAACTGAATGAATTAAATCCGTTGTTTCGATAAGATCGATAAAATCAACAGGCGAGACTATACCTCGTTCAGGATGTTGCCAACGAATTAGAGCTTCAAATCCAGTGATTAAGTTGGACTGAAAGTTAACAATTGGCTGATAAAATAGTCGCATCTGCTGACAATCAATCGCTTGTTTTAGTTCTGCATATAAATCCTCATTAAAGCCAGTTAGATGAGAGAGTTCTGCTTGTAAACCAATATTTTGAATTACTAAAAGTTTAGTTTGCTCTAAAAGTTGTGTTTGTAAGGAACTTATCCGCAGGTGAGTTTCTATCCTTGCCAGCACTTCAATCAAATGAAATGGTTTGTTAATAAAGTCAACTCCACCTATAGCAAATGCTTCAACTTTCTCTTCTACATTTTCAAGCGCACTAATAAAAATTATGGGAATTTGTTGAGTTATAGGATTATTTTTTAGAATATTACAGACTTCATATCCATTCATATCAGGCATTTTAATGTCTAATAAAATTAAGTTTGGTATATGTGTTTTGGCAAACTCAATTGCATCGATTCCATTTGTAGCTTCCAAAACAGTATAGCCTTGACGAGCCAGCATGATTGATAGAACTTGTACATTAAAGAAAGTATCATCAACAACAAGAATAGTAATCTTATTTTTATTCATTTAGAAATAGGATGTTTAACTCAGGGCTATTTCATTCTAAAAATGCGTTTGAGGGTATCAAGCCCAAAGGTACATTTACGTTGAGCTTGAGCCATATTATCAAAGAGGTTAGAACGGTAGAGATTTAGAGCAAAGTTACGAGCAACTACCCAAGTATTGATT
>JBBRQX010000256.1:0-4712 GCA_038225745.1 Pseudanabaenales cyanobacterium
AAAAATTTGCTAGATGTGCCGCTATATCAACTTACCGATCAACTTGCAGAATATAAACACGTACCAATTCGTTTTTTTCCTAGATTTTCACCAAATATAAATGCGGTGCGCGAGTTTACTTTTTCGCGATCGCTAACAACTTGGCTTTGGAAACATATTGCTGAATACAACCTAGTTCATATACACACAATTTTTTCCTATGCTCCGACGATCGCCATGGCGATCGCCCGTATTAAGAAAATTCCGTACATCAATCGCCCCTGTGGAATGCTTTGCGAATGGTCACTAAAGCAAAAGCAATACAAAAAGAAAATTTACCTCAAATTATTTGAAGAGGCTAACTTGCAAGCCTCTCAATCTTTACATTTAACCTCTGTCCAAGAACAACAAGAATTAGAACTGTTAGGCTGGAATTTATCAAGTTTGATTTTGCCCCATGGACTGTATTTGCCTACAGCGATCGCGAATGCCCGATCGCAACTTCATCAAATGTTAAACCTCCCAACAGAAATTCCAGTTATCCTATTTTTGTCCAGACTTCATCCCAAAAAAGGACTCGATTACTTGATTCCCGCTTTAGGCAAATTACGTAATTGTACAGGTAATCATAATTTTGCATTTGTTTTAGCTGGCAGTGGCTCAGCAGAATATGAGGCTGAAGTAGAAAGATTATTGCAAGAAAATCATCTAGCTGATTGTACTTATAAATTAGGTTTTATTTCAGGAGAGAAGAAAAATATTTGCTTACAAGGCGCTGATCTATATGCCTTGACTTCACATTCTGAAAATTTTGGCATTGCTGTTTTGGAGGCTCTAGCGTCAGGGACACCTGCACTACTCACAACTGGTGTGGCTCTCTCCGATCTCGTTAAAAAACAAAATTTGGGATGGGTTGTAGACTTGGAAATCGCGGCGATCGCTACAGCAATTCAAGACTTTCTCGATCATCCCAAAATTGCCAACCAAATAGGCGATCGCGCTGCTCAACATATTTCTGAGTATTACACTTGGGGTGAAATAGCTAATAGATTGATAGTGACATATAAGAATATTCTGAAAGTCGAATAAAAACCTTATCGAAATTATTTATAAATTGCTTGTTGTAACCTTCCAAAGGGCGATCTAAGAAAAAGGATGCAGAAACTATTGAGACTATTATCAATAGATAAAGTCAAATCAAGGCAAAATTTTCATAATCAGAATTGCTATAGTGCTGTACGTCACCTTTATTTTTTTGTTTTTAGTTGCTATATTTAGAGAATGTTAGAAAAGTCTCATAAAACCGCTAAATCGCTCAATATTCATTTATGGATGCCCGAACTTTTTGCCCTTAAGGGGGGGATTCAGGTTTTTTCAGCTTTTTTTTTGGAAGCTATACAAGCTATCTATCCCGAAGCTAATTTAACAATATTTCTGAAAAATGATACAGATGAGATGATTGCTCAAAATAGCGATCGCCTTTTTAATACTCAAACTTACAGCACAGGCAAAATTAAATCGCCTTTGAGAACTCTATTGTTTTCGCTGAAACTAATTGGTGATGCGATCGCGCAAAAGCCAGATTTAGTGATCATGATGCATCTAAATTTTGCACCAGTCGCCTTAATCCTCAAAAAACTAATTGGCACTAGATATATCGCGATCGCCCACGGAGTTGACGCATGGAACATTCAAAATCCAATCCTAAAAAAGTCGCTATACGCGGCTGACCTCATCCTTTCTGTCAGTAATTTCACACGCGATCGCCTCCACCAAGAGCAAAGTTTGCCACCTGATAAACTAGGCATTTTACATAATACATTTGAGGCGAATGCTTGGAAAATCGCACAAAAGCCGCAGCATTTATTAGATAAATATAGACTACAACCTGAACAAAAAATTATCTTAACCGTCTCTCGTCTAGTCGCATCGGAGCAATATAAGGGCTACGATCGCTTATTAGATGCAATGCCAATTATTCGCCAAACAATTCCCGATATCCATTACATCATCGTTGGTAAAGGTAGCGATCGCGATCGGATCGAGCAAATCATCCAACAAAAAGGCTTACAAAATTGCGTTACCTTAGCAGGATTTATTGCTGACGAGCATTTGTGCGATCACTATAATCTCTGCGATCTATTTGCCATGCCTAGCAAAGGAGAAGGATTTGGCATAGTTTATTTAGAAGCATTAGCTTGCGGTAAACCAGTTCTAGCTGGTAATCTTGATGGATCAGTTGACGCTCTGTGTAACGGAAAACTAGGTGTACTAGTTAATCCTGATAGTCCACAAGAAATAGCTGAGGCAACAATCAAAATTTTATCGGAAGATCATGAAAATAAAGTGATCTATCAGCCTGATATATTAAGGCAAGAAGTAATTGCTACTTTTGGGTTTGAGAGCTTTCAAAAAACTATATCCAGTTATCTATCAAACTTTTTAGATGGTTTTTAAATGAAAGTGCTCCATATTATTCCTTCCGTAGCTTCGGTGCGCGGGGGGCCAAGCCAATCTGTTCTCGAAATGGTGTCTGCACTGCGATCGCAAGGTATAGATGCAGAAATAGTCACAACTAACGACAATAGCAAAAATTTGCTAGATGTGCCTCTATATCAAGTTACCAATCAATTTGCAGAATATAAAAACGTACCGATTCGTTTCTTTCCTAGATTTTCACCAAATATACATGCGGTGCGTGAATTTTCTTTTTCGCGATCGCTAACAACTTGGCTCTGGAGACATATCTCTGAATACGACCTAGTTCATGTACATACAATTTTTTCCTATGCTCCGACAATCGCGATGGCGATCGCCCGTATTAAGAAAATTCCGTACATCAATACCCCTTGTGGAATGCTCTGCGAATGGTCATTAGAGCAGAAGTCGCTCAAAAAAGAAATCTATCTCAGATTATTTGAAAAAGCTAACTTGCAAGCATCTCAATTTTTACATCTAAGCTCTACTCAAGAGCAACAAGAATTAGAACTGCTAGGCTGGGATTTATCAAATTTGATTTTGCCCTATGGACTGGCTTTGCCTGCCGCGATCGCGAATGCTCGTGAGCAACTTCATCAAATGTTAAATCTTCCAACAGAAATTCCAGTTATCCTATTTTTGTCTAGACTTCATCTCAAAAAAGGACTTGATTACTTGATTCCTGCCTTAGGCAAGTTACGTGATTGTGCAGGTCATCACAATTTTGCATTTGTTTTAGCTGGCAGTGGCTCAGCAGAATATGAGGCTGAAGTGGAAAGACTATTACAAGAAAATCATTTAGCTGATCGTACTTATAAATTAGGTTTCGTTGCGGGAGAGAAGAAAAATATTTGCTTACAGGGCGCTGATTTATATGTCCTGACTTCACATTCTGAAAATTTTGGAATTGCAGTTTTGGAGGCTCTAGCGTCAGGAACACCTGCACTACTTACAACTGGTGTAGGTCTGTCCGATCTGGTTAAAGAACAAAATTTGGGATGGGTTGTAGACTTGGAAATTGAGGCGATCGCTACAGCAATTCAAGACTTTCTTGATCATCCCCAAATTGCCAACCAAATAGGCGATCGCGCTGCACAATATGTCTCTGAAAATTACACTTGGAGCGAAATAGCTAATAGATTGATAGTAATATATAAGAATATTTTGAGAATCAAAGCTTAAGTAAGTTATTTTTTTATTCTTATTAGCGATTATTAGACTTTTGAGCAGTGGTGGTGGTTGGCATAATGCCATCATTATTGGGAGTGGCAACTTCAGATGGATCGAGTAGCTTAATCGTCATTTGATTATTTTTGATCCAGCCTTGTTTTCTTAACAACATTTCTTGAGACTTGCCAGTGTTCAGGGTTTGAGGTAACTTTTCACGCATTCCATTTACCCGTTGCTCGACTGAGTTTACCTCTGTTGTAAGCTCATCAAGCCGATCTTTTTGGGATGATTGATAGGGAAGTAATTTAGCGATCGCGGCGATCGCTACCAAAGACAAAGCAACATTGACCGCAATAACGATAATTGACTCAGTTGCCTTGGATTTGCAAAACTGCTCTCTTTTGCGCTGAACATTGTGAGCAACCGCCTCACTGTAAGTATTTGCACCATTAAGGGCTGGCGAAGGGTTGCCGCGCGAATGCATACTCACGACACCACTACGCCCGTACTCACCCCGCGATCGCGGGGTTTGTTTTGGTACTTGCGGAGAAAAACGTGGAGATAAGTCTCGTTTGGCAACCATTAGCAACCTCTAGGCTGTAAAAAAAAGATAGATTAGGGTTCGACTAAGAATTAGAAAGGGCGGAACCTAACAAAGCTGCTAATACTGCGGGGAATAGTGCAACTACTAGTGCTGTGAAAACTTGAGTGTCTGAAAGATTCATCTAATATCTCCTGATATATAAGCGCATATTTTGATCTTAACAATACACCGTCACATTAAAAACTGACTAGTCTTTTAAACAAATAAAAACAAAAAGAGACACTACAGCGCTTTGCGCTGCCATAGAGCCTAGATAATTTTTTGAAAGTGCCGCGAAGCGGCACTTTCAAAAAATTATCTGTATTACTCAAACCCTCAATAGGCTGTAAGTGTCTCTTTTTGTTTTTATTTGCTTGAACAGATGCCTTGACACTCTCAGCGAGTAACGCGACTGAGATTCCTGATTCAGCGAGACAACTTACCAGATAGACTTACATCTACTTGGCAGAGGTCGAACTCTCCACAGGCGTAGAAATTTCCG
>JBBRQX010000257.1:0-4699 GCA_038225745.1 Pseudanabaenales cyanobacterium
ACTAATACACCGACACGCGCATAGGATTGAGCAGGATAGAGTTCAGTTAATCGCTGGGTAATTCGCAACGACACTTTTTCCATCAGCGCGGCAACGGGCATCCCGGCCTGAAAGATCAGATTTTCGATCGCTTGCATTTGTGAAGCAGTGGCGATCGCTTGTGAAGAAAGTGCCTCGATCATTTAAGAGAATTAGATGGAACAAATTCCTGAAGACTGGCTGGCAAATTTTGGCGCACCCACTTGTTAACTTGAGGGAACTGCATCGCCGCTAAGCCACTACCTAAAATTAAGGCAACTAAAATCAACATGATCATAAAAGCACTACTGGTTTGCTTGGGAACTGCAAATTCAGTTTTTGCCGAATCGATATCGCTAGGCTCAAATTCTGACCCTTCTGAAGTTTTTGGAGCTATTGGTATCAGTGTCAGATCACCAGCCGCTTCTTCAGGGTGAATATCTTCAGTATCTGCCTCTTCTTCAACAGTACGAATTGAAGCGGGAATACCATTTTCACTTGCCAAATCTTCATCGGGATCGGCTGGTTTAAATCGGCAGCGCATTAAAGCGACGGTAATATTGTCATGACCATTTAACTCATTAGCGCGATCAATCAGATCCTGACAACTGCGGTCAAGGGGCTTATTCTCATTCAAAACTGGTAACAGATAATCATCATAAATCTGCTCAACCCGATCAAAATCACTCAACCCATCCGAACAGAGCAGCAAGAGGCAATCTTCATCAATAAAAAATCTTTGCACGCGCGGAACAAGCATATCGGAACCGCGCGTTCCTAACGCTTGAATCAATGCGCCACCGTCAATACGCTGCGATGAATAGGCATAGAAGTTGTAGCCAAGTGTGGTTTCACGAGTTGACACGTCATCATCGAGGGTGACTTGACGCAAATTATCTTTGGTTACGCAATAGAGGCGGCTATCGCCCACATGCACGACATATACTTCATTGCTCATCTTGCCGTGAGGTCGTGGCATCACTGCCATAACTAGGGTTGTCCCCATACGTTGCTGGGCTTGGCGCTGCTGTTGGTCATTGATCGCCACAATTTGATTGTTGACGACACGAGCCACCATTTCTAGTTGGGCGATAAATCCTTGAGCCGAGAAGTCGGGATCGTTTTCGGCTTGATGTAATAAAGTCTTTAGTTGTTGTTCAAGGGTCTTGATTGCGAGGGAGCTTGCCACTTCGCCGCCCTCATGTCCGCCCAGACCATCACAAACGATCGCAAGGCGATCGCGCAAGCTATCCGCCTGTTCCGTCCGTTTTTGGCGCTTCACGTCAGGATAGCAAGCATCTTCGTTATGTTCGCGCTGCTGTCCGACATCGGTGGCACTAGCCATCCGTACTGTGAGGGGCTGCTCTTCCATCACCTTCAGTGACATGCGATCAAGATAGGCGATCGCGCCTTTGATGTCATATTCGCCGCGTCCAAGACTATAGAAAAATTCGGCGATCGCTTCCGCAATCTCAGGCTTAGCCAGATCCAGCCATTGCACCCAAATATCACCTAATTGCGATATCTGCACGGCGGCGACATCGGCTTGTAGTTCTAGCAAGCGCACCCACATCCCATCGACTCTTACCAATTTGGGATCAATCAATGTACGCGCCATATTCTGCTCGGCAAGGGGTTGCCAAAGGTTGAGGACTTGCCAGAGCAGATTGATTTGCCGTAGTGCTGATGCGGCTGCCCATGCTTCGGCCAAAGTCGGATGCAGATTGCCTTGGCGATCAATTGGCACATTTTCTAACAAAAATACTTCGGAAAGATTTAGTTCTTCGCCTATTAGCAATAAACCGTAAGGACGCGGTAAATGTAAGCTCAAGCGCGATAACTTGAGGTAAGACACGACATAGGTCTGAAACTCAAGGGGTAACTCTGGCAGTGAAAAAGCATCCGTATCAACAACAATTTGGGAGGAGATGACACGGTAGCGATCGGCAACCAGTGAGTCGGGCGGAAATGTATCGGTATCGAGACCGACTGCCCAAAGATATTGCTGTTCAACTGCCGTAGCTTGCTCTTGGTTTTCCATGAAGATTAATTTAATCGCTTGCCAAAATTATGTGGTGAAAGGTGTAGGTGTCTCTAAGGCAGCCTGTAGAAATAACTTGAACAGGCAAGGTGCTTAAGCCCCTTAGTAATAAGGCTATTAGATAACTTTGTGAAAGTGCCGCTTAGCGGCACTTTCACAAAGTTATCTGAGTTTTATGGCGCTGTATCCACCTACTAAGTTAGGGGATTTGACCTATTTATTCAAGAGACATTTGGCTATTGTATCGAACCAGAGCGATGATTTTTGTATGTTTTTATAACATTGGATGCCACACAAATCCATAAAAGTTAGATATAGGTACAGTTTGTTACCAGATTTATTAAGAATTTGGGTATTGTATTAGTTAAGCTTTTGATTTTTAATTAAAATTCAAATTTAGCAGTAAAAATTTAATACTTCTTTTTTTGATTTATTTTTTTAATTTTTTGATACACTTTATAAATTTTTATTAAAATCCATTTTTCAGAATTTTTTCAATATTATCTCACCGATACAACCTATGAAGCATCAACTTACCGATCGCGAACAAAAAGTTCTTTGGGCAACGATCGATCACTATATCCATACGGCGGAACCTGTTGGTTCTAAGGCTTTGGTGTCAGAGTATGACTTTGATATTAGCCCCGCGACGATTCGTAATGTGATGAGTATGCTCGATCGCAGTGGTTTGTTATTTCAACCCCACACATCGGCGGGGCGCGTCCCCTCAGACTCAGGCTATCGAGTCTATGTCGATGAGTTGATCGATCCTGCTAGCGAATTGTCCTATAGCACGCATCAATTTCTGGCTAGTAAACGCGATCGCATTGGTAAGTCTAGTCTCGATGGGGTGATGCGCGATGTGGCGCAGATTTTGGCAACTCTAAGCGGTTGCATCGCCGTGATTACTTCACCAAATATGCAAACAATGCGAATCAGGCATTTGCAATTAGTGATGGTCGATCATGGCAAAGTGATGGCGATCGCGGTTAGTGACACTTACCACACTGCCTCGGTGACGATGGATTTGCCTAGTGAAACCAAACCCGAAATTTTGGAAGGCGAGTTAAATATTCTCAATAATTTTTTAAACGAACATTTGCGCGATAAAAATTGGTCAGAACTGAATAGCGCTTTGCAATGGGACGATCTTGATCGCCAGTTTCAGCAATATGCAGTTTTATTGCAGCAGTCTTTGCAGCAGCTAATGAAGTTATGCGATCGCACAGCATTGGGGCAAATGTTTATTAGCGGCTTAACCGAGTTATTACGTCAGCCTGAATTTTCTAATCTGCAACAGGTGCAAAATATCGTGCAGTTGCTCGAAGCCGATCGCGCTTCGTTGATGGCGCTAATTGTCAATCAGCCTAGTCCTTCCGCCAATTCTGTCAGTATCAGAATTGGTTCTGAAATCTCAATTGCGCCAATTCAAAACTGTACTTTTATTTCTAGCACTTATCTTTGTGATGATAAGCCTGTAGGGACAGTCGGGGTGTTAGGGCCAACGCGATTGGGTTATACAAGGGCGATCGCTTCTGTTCAGGCGGCGGCGCTACATCTGACTGACGCGATCGGTAAGTGGTAAATTCTCTTCAAGGCAGCATAATGGCTGTGGCGCACGCGCAGCGTGCGCCACAGCCATTATGCTGGTTGATTTACTTGCGAAAGAGCATGAATAATTTTTGGGATATCGATTGGTTTGCTGATGTAATCATCCATACCTGCATCTAGACAAACTTGGCGATCTTCGGGGCTTACATTTGCGGTCATGGCGATAATCTTGACTTGACTCATTAATTCTGTGCGAATAATTTTTGTCGCGGTTAAGCCATCCATTTCTGGCATTTGCACATCCATTAACACTAGATCGAAGGATTGATTTTCTAGGGCTTGTAATGCTTCTAGTCCATTGTTGGCAACATTATTGATTTGATATCCCAGCCGTTTGAACATCGCGATCACCACCATTTGATTAAATTTATTATCTTCGACTAATAAAATTTTTAAAGGGAATTGTTCTGCTATTTGGGGATGGGTTAGCATTTGTTTTGTTTGAGATTCTTTTTTAGATTTTTGCGGTGGCGCGATCGCGTTGCTAACTGAAATAGCGATCGCGAAGTGAAATGTTGAACCTTGTGTATTTGACTCTGTTTGCCAATCTTTAGGTGCATCGCCGCCAACTTGACCGCAACTCTCGACCCAAATTGTGCCATGCATCAACTCGACTAGACGCTTGCTGATGGCGAGTCCTAAGCCAGTACCGCCATATTTGCGACTTGTGGAATTATCGGCTTGGGTGAATGGTTGAAATAGTTTGTCAATGCGATCGCCTTGAATGCCGATACCTGTATCAGCGATCGCAAATTTTAGCTGACACTTATTTGATTCGGCTAAGGCTTGACCAGTTATCGAAATGTTAACTCCTCCATCGTGAGTAAATTTAATCGCGTTCCCGACCAGATTTAATAAAATTTGCCGTAGACGGTTGCGATCGCCAATTACATTTGTGGGGACATCAGAGGCGATCGTATATTGAAGATTAATCTGTTTAGTATTTGCTTGATTTTCTAATAATTTACAAACTGCGATCACAACTTCTCTCAAATCAAAATCATGAGCTTCTATCTCTAACATTCCTGA
>JBBRQX010000258.1:0-4698 GCA_038225745.1 Pseudanabaenales cyanobacterium
CTTGACTAACCGTTTGAGCAGATAGCGATGCGCCACCCACATAATTAGCAAAATTAATCTTAGTTTTGCCTACGCCTTGAATATTGACGCGACTATCACGCGGGATCGAGAGGACGGCGACTTTTTTTGTGGCCGGGTCGAAACGGATTAGCAACATCGCGTCACTCATGCCATTGAGGTTGTCATCGACCTCTGCTAAGTATTTACCTTTGGGTTTGGACTGGGCATCGGGCAAATCAGACGTAAGAATAATCGTCCCTAGCACCAAAATATTTACAGGACGAGTCAGCGTCGGTACACCCGCGATCGCTGAAGTCATGCCGTCGGAATTACGATTAAATACTGCGGCTTCATCAGCCGATAGCCGATTTTGTTGAAAAGGTCTACTACTCAGTACAAATGCTAAGCCTGCACCTAGTCCACCCGACAGCAGTGCAACAAAGAGTATTATGAAAATTGTCCATTTATGGCTAAATGAATTCGTTTTGGGTTTAGAGGACTTGTTAGACAAATCTGATTTACCTAGATTGATAGGATTTGTTGCCACAGGTAAAAAATACTCCTCACAACTGAAATATTTGCTCTAACTTTAACATCGCACTGTAACTAATCGTTACAGACTGATAAGTCCTTGTCGAGCTAAATCAAATACCTTGCCAAATGGTTTGGCAAGGTATTTTGATGAATGATACTACGATCTTCACAAATATTCTAAATTTGTAAGCTTTAGATCAGCATTTCCACGTTGAGAAAAAGTTGAAAACGCCAAACATCGCGATCGCTTAAAATGGTGATTATTTTTGCCGCCTTCTTGTTTTTGCGCCTCGGTCGCCGTCAGCTTGCACGAAGACAAAAAGCACGGGAGTCTGATTCTGGCGTTAGTTCAGATTAACAAATAACGCTATAGACTAGATTTGATACGTTTTTTATCGAGATTTTTGCAAGATCTGCAAGTTAATTATGGAAGTTAGATTTCGAGAATGTGATTGGTTTGACCTATGGATCTGGATACAATTTAATGAAGTTCCCTCCCAGTCTGAGAAGCAACTATTAGATGAAGTGTTTAATTCTTGGTTTTTGCTGGGCAAGTTAGGCGGTTTTAATGCTTGTAACATGCAATCTCAGGAAACAGGCGTAGATATCAGCTATTTTGACTATGACAATCAAACTGCCGAAGACGAGATGATGTCAGTCATGCATAACATGACCGATCTAGAATATGAAAATGAGTGGGCGCGTTGTTGGGTTGATTTGGGAACCACCGATGCGATCGCGATTGATATCTTGGTTAATGCTCTGCGTCAGTTTGATAAAGAATATGTGGCGATCGCGGAAGTAGTTATTGGTGGACAAAATTCTGATTGGATGGTTGAGCAAAAAAGTTTGGATGATGAAGATTATGATCGTTAGGATCACAAATTAAATAAACCGCAAATATGATTCGGCGGGCGAAGCCCGCCGAATCATATTTGCGGTTTGAAATGCATCAGATTATTAATATTAAGGAAATTAAAAATGCGTGTTTTACATACAATGCTTCGGGTTGGCGATTTAGAGCGATCGCTTGATTTTTACAGCAACGTCCTCGGCATGAAAACAATACGCCGCAAAGACTATCCCGACGGACGCTTTACCCTCGCCTTTGTTGGCTATGGCGATGAATCAAGCAATGCCCTGATCGAGCTAACTCATAACTGGGATACCAAAGCCTATGAGATTGGGACTGGCTATGGTCATATTGCCTTGGGCATGGAAAATATTTATGCTGCTTGCGAAGCAATTCGTAAAAAAGGTGGCAAAATTTCCCGTGAACCAGGGCCGATGAAACATGGCACAACCGAGATCGCCTTTGTCGAAGATCCCGATGGTTATAAAATCGAATTAATTCAACTTGCAGCTTAGTCATGCGTAGACCCCGATATACAACATCTTCTTGGCAATCCAAGCGCAAATCTTGGTTACGAAATACTCTAATTCTGATCCTGATTGGTCTGCCATTACTGCTACTCTTAGCCGAACTGATTGCGCGAGGCGCAGTCTTAGCAACGGGTAGCGACAACCAACTTGTCCCTAATAAAATTGTGGCGATCGCCCAGTCTTACGCATTTAAGTTGCAGGACTCTAATGGTAATAACTACCCCGGACTACCAGATGCAGGGCTGCTCAAGATCAAGCGCAGCCCCCTATTGGGTTATGAACTAATTCCCAGTCAAAGTAGTAACTATTGGCAAATCAACGATCAGGGTTTTCGCCAAGACTCATCGGTTCCCATTGACAAACCTGCCAACGAGATTCGCGTGTTTTTGGTTGGTAGTTCCGCCGCTTTTACGAACATGGCGGAAAAAAATCAAAAGGCGTTAGCTTTTAAAATCGAGAAGTTGCTCAACGATCGCGTCCGCGCTCAAAATAGCAGCCCTGAAAAGTTTAAGCCCAAAGAAGTCCCGTATTTTGCCGATCAAATTGAAGCGCTGCGAGCATTACCGCCGCGCATTCGGGATGGCAGCTATCGAGTGATTGCGGCGGCTGTGCCTGGTTATAGCTCTGGCAATGAGTTGGCAATGCTAGCCCATAAAGTGATGGCTTATAGCCCTAATGCGTTGTTGATCTTAGATGGTTATGAAGATTTGCGATCGCCTAGCAATCAAACTGCTCGCGAAATTGGAAATGTTGAGCAAATGTTACGCGACCCAATCGCCCAATATCGCCAATATCAAACCCAGCAGTTTAATAATTGGTTAGATTCACTTTATTTAGTCAAAGCGTGGCAAAAATGGATAGCTCCTGCTGATATCACTACATTTAGCTCCGACTATCAAATTTTTAGCCCTGAACAATTTAGTAAAGATCCAAAAGAGATCCAAAAAAGGGTTGATCGCTATCTTTACAACACTCAGCAAATGATCAGATTAGCTAACGGCATTCCCTCTTTGATCGTGCTTCAGCCAGAAATTACAGGCAAGCAAAAGTCCTTAACCAAGGAAGAAGAAGGTATCCTCAAATCTTTGGGTAAAGAATATAGCGATCGCACCACCAATGCATACAAGGTCGCCGAACAAGCGCTTAGCAGCAGCACGCTAAGTCCCAAATTTGTCAATCTTTACCAGTTATTTCAAAGCACTAACCAACAAGCTTTCATCGATCCCATCCATCTCACTGAAGCCGCCAACGATTTAGTAGCGAAAAAACTCTATGAAAGTACCGAACAATTATTTGTAGTTCAGCCATCGTCAAGTGTGCCGAATAGCGACGTAAACACGACAGCACCCGCTCAGCCGCTCGTGATTCCCCCAGAAACTGTTAATAAGACTCTGCCCCCAAATATTATTCCTGAAGCTTTGCAGCCCTTGAAAGGTCAATAGCTATCAGTACAGTGCTTTACGCTGTCATAAAACCGAGAGAAATTTTTGAAAGTGCAGCTTCGCGGCACTTTCAAAAATTTCTCTATACCCCTTAAAGCTTCAATAGGCTGTATCGAGTTTTCAGGATCAGAATTGCGGTAAACTAGATAAGTCACTAAGTTTAATTTAATAAATATTTATATTTATGGTAGAACCAATTTTGTCAGGCATTTGCCTCGGTCTTACTTTCATTACCCTCGGCGGACTATTCTTTACTGCTTATCAGCAATATCGCCGCGTTTAGTACCAACAGAATCATTAAAAAACAGAAGAGGCGCAAAGCGCCTCTTCTGTTTTTTTTTGTGAAAAAAAATTTCAATTTATTATTTTATAGCTGTCGCCAAGTGAATCAGGACATAAAACCTGAAAGTGGAAAGCGTTGCTTTGCAACGCTTCCCACTTTCTTGGGTCTTGTTTTGTCTTAATCCAAGTGGTGACAGCTATAATTCTTCTACTTCATCTGGTTGTTCTAAATATCGACAAATTTCATTGATCTTCATCCGATAAATATGCGGCCAGCCACCATTTGTCTCAATATCGCGTAAGACATTAAATAGCTCATGCCGACTATTTGGTAGGGCAAGCTGAAAAAGATCATCGCGAATGCGTTTATGAGTTGCTTCTAAAACTCGCAAAATTTGTAAAAGACTAGTGGGATTGCCCTGCTGAGTTTGAGCGATTTGCCATAGGCGATCGCTGATCGCCTCAAGCTCAGCTAAATCAGTGGTTTGTCCCTGTTGCGATCGGTTCTGTGATTGGATTTCTGTTTGTGCCAAGCTAAGTACCCTCGTGCGCGATAATATAATGATTGGAATTTTATGAATTAAGTGTCTTTAGTTGAGCTTACCTTTATGGCTAGTCTAAAGCACCACCAACTCCTTAACGATCGCAATTTAAAATCCCAAGCTAGATTGGATTTTTTAACAGAGTCATCATAGGCTGCGCTTTGCGCGATCCTTGATAACTCTAAAATACCACCCGTTAAATACCGTTAAATTTAAGAAGAGGTTATTTATGAAATTTCGTAATTTTACGAAAGCAATTTTTACATTGTGTATCAGTTTATGCATGTTAGTAGCAAGCGGTTTGTTTACTAGCCACGCGATCGCCGCTACTCAAGGCTTGACTTACGATCAAATTAGAAATACTGGCTTAGCCAATAAATGCTCTGACATTCTGAGTTCCTCTCGCGGCGGTCGCAGCTTTATCCCTATTGGTGTGGGTAAATCCGTGGAAATTACGGATCTTTGCTTGGAACCAACCTCATTTTTTGTTAAAGAAGAATCTACTGGTAATAAGC
>JBBRQX010000259.1:0-4687 GCA_038225745.1 Pseudanabaenales cyanobacterium
AATTTGCGGACGACAATAGTTATAGGTAACGGCGACTTCGGCAAGACTACACAACACATCGGCGGCGGCGAGGGCAGTGGCGAGGGTTCGCATTGGTTCGATATGTTGAGCCGCAACCAATCGCAACTCCACAAACAGATCGTATTCCAATTGCTTTAACTCACTATCAGAATTAAGAATCCGCGTTTCTCGTTCCTTCAGTTCGGGGGTAATGTAGCGTTCTTCATTGGTGAGAGTTTGCTTGCGAATGTAATCAGCAGGGGCTTGTTCACTCTTGCCCCGCGAGATACTGATGTAATAGCCAAAAGCTTTGTTAAACCCAACTTTGAGCGTATTAATACCCGTGCGTTCTTTTTCCTTTTTCTCAAAAGATGCCAACCATTCCACATCATCACGCCCTTGTTGGCGCAGATGATCCAGTTGTTCATTCACTCCCGAACGAATAATATTTCCTTCAGTAATATAAATCGGTGGTTCTTCAATGAGAGTCTTTTGTAACTGTGCGCCAAGTTGCAATAGTTCTGATGGCACTGACTGTAAAGCTCTTAAATAGCGAGAATTAGAATTAGCAACCACATCCGCAACATCGCGCATTTTTTCTAATGACATCGCCACCGCAATCAAGTCGCGTCCATTTGCAGTACCTGTACCGATGCTACTACATAGGCGTTCGATATCATAGATTTGACTGAGGCAGCTTCGTAAATTCTTACGGAGAGAATGCTGTTTGAAGAGTTCGGTAATTGTATCTAAGCGCTGATTGATAGCGGCGATATCCTTAAGCGGTTGCAATAACCAACGACGTAAAGCGCGGCTACCCATGCCTGTCGTAGTTTTGTCCAAAGCCCATAATAGAGAACTGTAGTAAGTGCCATCGCGCACGGTTTGGGTAATTTCTAGATTACGTCTTGTTTGATTGTCAAGAATCAAAAAATCAGCGATCGCATAGGTAGAAATCCCTTGCAATGGCATCTTCACGCTTTTTTGAGTGGATTCGAGATATTCTAAAATCCCACCCGCCGCTCTAATTGCTAAGGGCAGAGCTTTACAACCAAAACCTTCCAGCGATCGCACTCGGAATGTATCGAGAATACGCTGCTTGGCTTCAGCTAAGGCAAAAGGAGCTTGCGATCGCGGCGTGTAACAAAAGCTTTCAGGTAAAGCGCTGTAAGGTTCAGGTAAAGAAGATTGTTTTTTTTGCGAAATTCCTTCCCAAAAAGCTTCGGTTTTCTCAGATTTAGAGCCGCGAAATAATTGCGGATTTGGGACATCAATGGGCATGAGAACTTCCGCAGGTTGTAATCGCAATAGTTCTTGAATTAAATTATCGGTGCTATTTAGTTGCGTGACCGCAAATTCACCCGTCGAAATATCAGTATAGGCTAAGCCCCAATTTTCGCCGCCATTAGCGATCGCCACCAAAAAATTATTTTTCTTTGTCGCCAGCATTCCTTCTTCGATCACTGTTCCGGGGGTAATTACTCGCGTCACTTCGCGGCGCACTAATCCCTGCGCTTCGGCTGCCGATTCCATTTGATCGCAAACTGCGATCGAGTAACCCTTCTCGACTAACTGATTGGCATAGCGATCGAGAGCATGGTGGGGAATACCCGCCATCGCGATCCGCCCGATCGCTTTACCACCATCGCGCCCCGTCAGCACTAATTCTAGTTCTCGCGAAATCAGTTCTGCATCTTCAAAAAACGCTTCAAAAAAATCTCCCAAACGATACAGCATCACCGCATGGGGATACTGCTCCTTCATTTCGATATAGTGCATCATCATCGGTGTGAGCGCAGCACGATTAACTTGGGTAGACGACAGAACTAATTCAGCCATGCAAATTTTGGTCTTAAAACAATGGGACAAACCCATTGTAAACGGCATGTTGCTTTTGTATTCCTAGATTGCGCTAAGTAAGTAGGCAAAAGCCCAAAAAGCTGTGGCGCACGCTGGGCGTGCGCCACAGCTTTTTGGACTTTAGTTTCCACTAGCTATAGCCTATAATCAAAAAGTAATTATTCATGGTTTGGATCTAGGTGGCACTTAAGTTTAAATTTGCGATCGCCTCCGATTTGCACATCGCCTTGCCACATACGATTTGGCAACATCCTGCGCGATTTCATCTCGTTGAGTATAGTATTCCTGCATTTGAAGAAGTGCTGTCGCAACTGGCTACCCTAGATTTAGACTTTCTGCTCTTGCCTGGCGATCTCACTCAGCATGGTGAACCAGAGAATCATCAATGGCTATCTAAAAGATTAGCGCAGCTTCCCTATCCTGTTTATGTGATCGCTGGTAATCATGATGTGCCAAGGGTCGAAACTTTTAATCAGTTCACTCCCCACTATACCCAGTTTGGCTTTAAATCTGGACTTACCGAACCACATAAGCCCTACTATGAATGCGAAGTATTTCCTAATGTGCGCCTAATTGGATTGAACTCTAATCAATTTGATGCAGATGGTCAACAGATTGGCTGGATTGACGATGAGCAGCTAGTTTGGCTAGAATCAGTTCTTGAAAATCAAGATTATGAATTGAACTTAGTGACGATTCATCATAACGTGCTGGAACACATGCACGACCAATCGCGCAATGCTCTTGGACAGCGCTATATGCTTGGTAATACTGAGCGATTGTGCAAAATCTTACATCAAGCCCATGTGAAGTTAGTCTTCACTGGACATCTGCATGTGCAGGATATCGCCTATAGCGATCGCTACGATCTTTACGACATCACCACAGGCTCTCTGGTTAGCTATCCTCACCCCTATCGCGTTCTCAATTATATTTCTGACGAATCAGGCGATCGGCTAGAAATCGCATCTTTTCGGGTCAAATCAATCCCTGAGCAAGCCGATCTATCACATTTCTCACGAGAATGGATGGGCGATCGATCGCATCCTTTTGTGGTGAGATTGCTTACCCATCCTCCGCTCAATTTGCCCTTAGAGTTCGCCGAAACTTTAACTCCTGAACTTCGCTATTTTTGGGCGCATATCGCTGATGGTGATGCCCAATTTGAGTTTCCTAACTTTCCTCCAGTAGTTAGAGAATATTTGGAAGCATTTAGCGATGTTCCACCCAATGATAATAATATTACACTTTCTTTAAATAAGTGAGCAAAAGAAACCTTAAAACCCAAAAAGCTGTAGCGCACGCGCAGCGTGCGCTACAGCTTTTTGGGTTTTGGGTTTAATTATGCTTGCCTACTTAAGTAGACCCGAAGAAGCTATGGCGCAGGCTGCGCGTGCGCCATAGCTTCTTCGGGTTTAGGTTTTATTTTGCCGAGCTACTTAGCTTATAATTAACTTCAAGTTATTACCTTTGATATGTCACCTAATCTCTTCCAAAATCTCAATCGCCGCAAATTTATCGGGTTCTCTGCACTGTTTTTACTCGGAGCCTGTGGAGCGCAAACGACTCAATCCACAACTACTTCAGGCAAAAGTAAAATTGTATTTTGGACAATGCAATTAAAACCGCAGTTTGACAAGTATATGACAGATCTGATTGCGGGATTTGTGAAAGAGAATCCGACTGCGGAAGTGGAATGGGTGGATATTCCTTGGGGAGAAATGGAAACCAAGATTTTGAGTTCTGTCGCCGCCAAAACTGCGCCTGATGTTGTCAATCTCAATCCTCAATTTGCATCGAAGCTAGCTGAGAAAAAAGCATTAGTGGATTTAGGGAAAGCCATATCTGAAGCGGATAAGGCTAGCTATTTTCCGAATATTTGGAAAGCCAATCAACTCGACAACGTTACTTTCGGTTTACCTTGGTATGTGGCAACTGACATCACAATTTATAATCGTGCTTTATTTGAAAAAGCTGGCTTAGATGCTGCGAAACCACCGAAAACCTTTGCAGAACTCGCCAAGGTGTCGGAACAGATTAAAGCGAAAACTGGTAAATATGCTTTTATGCTGACGATGGATGGTGGGCAAGTTCTAGAAGCAATGGTACAGATGGGCATGAAGTTGCTTGATGCTAATGGTAAAGCGGCGTTTAATGATGCTGCTGGAAAAGCTACTTTTGACTATTGGGTAAATCTATTTGAGAAGCAGTTGATTCCCCGCGAAATCTTAACCGAAGGACATCGTAAAGCGGTAGAACTTTATCAAGCGGGTGAGTTAGCGATTTTGTTGACTGGCCCTCAGTTTTTGCAGACTGTGGCTCAGAATGCGCCTGAAACTGCCAAAGTGACCGATATTGGTTCACAAATCACTGGCTCAACTGGCAAAATGAGTGCAGCAGTAATGAATGTAGCAGTTCCGACCGTATCGACAAATCAGCCACTAGCCGTAAAATTTGCACTGTATTTAACCAATGCCGAAAATCAGCTTGCCTTTACCAAAGTTGAGAATCTCTTGCCTTCGACAGTCAAGAGCGCTAGCGATCGCTATTTCACCGAAGCCGCCAAAGATGCACCATTACTTGATCGCGCTAGAATAATCAGCGCCTCACAACTTTCTCAATCTGAGGTATTGATTCCTCCTGCGAAGGATATTGAGAAGCTGCGTAAGATTATTTATGAGGAGTTACAGCTTGCCATGCTGAAAGAGAAACCTAGTGATAAGGCGATCGCCTCTGCTGCCGAACGTTGGAATTCCCTATAAACCTCAAAAGACCTTAGCGCGTGTGCTACAGGGTTATCTGCTACAATTTAAAAAATAAGCCCCAC